>CALDLZ010000287.1 GCA_937915335.1 uncultured Faecalibacterium sp. | reverse complement strand
GAGTGCTAAAGAATAAAAAGCAAACGAAGGAGGCAGGCGCTATGACGATGGATGCACGCAAGCAGCGTGTCTTACAGGCGATCGTTGCGCTGTATGGCCTCGAGGGCGAGCCCGTGGGCAGCAGTGTGCTGGCAAACTACTTTGATATGGCAGTCTCCAGTGCCACGCTGCGCAACGAGATGGCCGCGCTGACCAAGCTGGGTCTGCTGGAGCAGCCCCACACCAGTGCAGGCCGTGTCCCCAGTGCCAAGGGCTACCGTTATTATCTGGACAATCTTCTCACCGATGACCAGCCGCTGGATCGTGTGACCCGTGCCCGTGTGGACGCGGTGTTCGCAAGCCTCGACCACGAGCCGGAAAAGCTGGCGCAGGGTGCCGCCAAGGCGCTGGCCGCCATCAGCGGCTGCACCGCTGCCGTCAGCACCCCTTGCGCCGAGGACCTCTGCGTCGCCCATTACGAGGTGGTGCAGGTGGGCCGCAGTGCCGCGGCTGTGCTGGCTGTGACCACAGCTGGTTACGTCCGCACCCGTGTGGCGCGTGTCCGTACCGGTCTTTCGCGCGAGAACGCCGCCGCGCTGGCCGCGCTGCTCAACCGGAACCTGACCTTTGTGGCTCCCGTGGATCTGTCGTCCCGGCTCCTCGCAGAGCTGTGCAGCCAGATCAGCCCGGAGCTGGTGCCCGTCATCAGCGCCGCCGCCGCCATCCTGCAGGATTCCACACAGCCCCATGTATATCTGGGCGGTGAGCAGTACCTGCTGGACTGGCCCCAGCTGGACGGCAAGGTGGGCAGCATCCTGAGCCTGCTGAACGATGAAGAGCAGGCCGCCGCCCTCATTGCACCCCCGGCAGAGCGGAACGAAAGCGTCCTGCTGGGCGAGGATCTGGAACCGCAGATCTCCGGCCTGTGCATCGTGAGTGACCGGTATCTGGTGGGCGGAGGCCTTTGGGGCTCCGTGGCTCTCATCGGGCCGACCCGGATGCCCTTCCAGAAGCTGATGCCGCTGCTCCACACTTTTGCCGATCAGCTCGGCGAGGGCATGAGCGGCAAACAAAAAGATACCCCGCAGGCAGCCGCACCCCGGCGGACTGTGATTTATAAGGAGGACCTGGAATGAGCGAAGAAACAAAGAAGACCCCGCAGGCGGAACAGCCGGAAGCGGAACCCAAGACCGCCGAGCAGGCCGCCCCGGAGGCTGCGCCCGAACAGGCCGCTGCCCCTGAGACGAACACCGAGACGGCAGACTCCAAGAAAAAGGATGGCTTCTTCAACAAGAAAGCCCGGGAGCTGGAAGCCGTAAAGGCAAAGCTGGACGCGGCTGAGAAGAACGCCAACCAGGCAAAGGATCAGCTGCTGCGGATGGCCGCCGAATATGAGAACTACCGCAAGCGCTCCACCCGTGAGGCGGATCAGAAGTTCAACGACGGCGTGTCCTTCGCCGTGAACCAGATCATCCCCATTCTGGATACGCTGGAGATGGCGGCCAACGCCCCCACCACCGACGAGAACTACAAGAAGGGCGTGACCATGACGCTGGACAAAGCCGCCAAGGCACTGGATGCCCTCCATGTGGAGGAGATCGAGGTGCTGGGCAAGCCCTTCGACCCCAACTTTATGAACGCCGTGCAGCAGATCCCTGCCCCGGATGGACAGGAGAGCGGCACCGTGATCACCGTTTACCAGAAGGGCTACAAGCTGGGCGATAAGATCGTCCGCCACGCCACCGTTGTTGTGGCTGAGTAAATCGTTTCCCCGCCCGCAAGGGCGTTGAAATAAATATCCGCTTAGTAACATTTGAGCATCACATAAACAATTCGATATGTTCTTTCGAGAGGAGACTTCATTATGAGTAAGATTATTGGTATCGACCTTGGTACTACCAACAGCTGCGTGGCTGTTATGGAAGGCGGCGAGCCCGTTGTCATCGCAAACTCTGAGGGTGCACGCACCACCCCGTCTGTGGTCGGCTTTACCAAGACCGGCGACCGTCTGGTCGGTCAGGTCGCAAAGCGTCAGGCCATCACCAACCCCGAGAACACGGTTTCTTCCATCAAGCGTCTGATGGGCACTGATAAGAAGGTCACCCTGAACGGCAAGGAGTACACTCCTCAGCAGATCAGCGCTATGATCCTGCAGAAGCTGAAGGCAGATGCCGAGGCTTACCTGGGCGAGCCCGTTACCGAGGCTGTCATCACTGTCCCTGCCTACTTCAACGACAGCCAGCGTCAGGCAACCAAGGATGCAGGCACCATCGCAGGCCTGAACGTCAAGCGTATCATCAACGAGCCTACTGCCGCTTCTCTGGCATACGGCATTGATAAA
>CALDLZ010000286.1 GCA_937915335.1 uncultured Faecalibacterium sp. | reverse complement strand
GCGACAAGCTGGTCATCATACCGGAGGAAGCTGAGATCATCCGCTGGATGTATGCAGAGTACATGAAAGGTGCATCCCGAATTGAGATCGGCAGAGCCCTGATGGACCGAGGCATTTATACCCGGCAAGGAAAGCCGTGGGTGGATTCCAATGTAAAGGTTATCTTGACGAACATCACCTACACCGGGAACATGCTCTTCCAGAAGGAATACTGTGAAGACCCGATCACCAAGCACCGTAGGAAGAATTACGGCGAGATGCCACAGTATTTTGTCGAAGACACTCACGAGGCAATTATCCCGATGGACGAATGGCAAGCGGTACAGGCCGAGTTCAAGCGCAGACGGGACCTTGGTCCCTTCGGAAACAAGTCGCTGAAACTATCGGCTTTCTCCACGAAGATCACCTGTGGCTGCTGCCGAAAACACTATCGCCACAGTGGAAAACGGAATACCGCCGGTGAGGTTTATTACATCTGGACCTGCCAGACAAAAAGCCAGAAAGGTGTGACGGCTTGCCCCTCGAAGAACATCCCGGAGAAGATGCTCCAGAATACCGCAGCGGAGGTGCTGGGCCTTGATGAGTTTGACGAGGACGTTTTCAGTCAGCAGATCGAGGATGTCATCGTTATCGGAGACGATACCTTGACCTTCCGCTTTTACGACGGCCACGAGGTCACCACCAAATGGCAATCTACCGCCAAGACCGACTGGTGGACAGACGAGCGCAGAAAGCTCTGGGGAGAACGGCACAAGCGCAAGGATACCAATCCGAACCGGAATACCTTCTACGAGTTCACCGGATTCATAAAATGCGGCTGCTGCGGTGCCAATTACCGCTGCCAATCCGGAAAGCGTAAGGACGGCACCCCGACACGGTCTTGGTATTGCACCGGTCCACGTTCCGAATGTTGGAATCCGGCTATCAGGGACGAGACCATGAAGCGGCTGGTGACTGAGATCCTTGGCCTTGATGAGTTCGACGAGGCTGCGATGGACGCTCAGATTGAAAGCGCAACAATCCTCGACCACATGGTCACGTTCCATTTCAGGGACGGCCACATCGAATCCAGAGACTTCTTGGATAAGCGGCACGGCACCCCTTGGACCGAGGAACGGCGGGAAAAAGCAAAAAAATCCATGAAGGCCGCTTGGACAGACGAGCGCAGGGAGGCAATGAGTGAAAGAATCAAGAAAATAAGGGGCGAAAAGAAATGGCCAAATCCGTAACCACGATACCGGCGACGCTGTCACGCTTCACGGCGGCACCGATCAACAGTACTAAGAAGCGACGTGTGGCGGCCTACGCTCGTGTCAGCACCGACAACGAGGAGCAGCTGACCAGTTACGAAGCGCAGATTGACTACTACACGAATTACATCAATGACCGGGATGATTGGGAGTTCGTCGGCGTTTACCCGGACGAAGGCATCACCGGCACCAACACCAAAAAGCGTGAGCAGTTCCGGCAGATGGTAGCAGACGCCCTCGACGGCAAGATCGACCTGATTATCACGAAGTCGGTCAGCCGCTTTGCCCGAAACACGGTCGACAGCCTGACCACCATCCGGAAGCTCAAGGAGCACAACGTCGAGGTCTATTTTGAAAAGGAAAACATCTGGACCTTCGACAGCAAGGGCGAGCTGCTTCTGACAATCATGTCCTCGCTGGCGCAGGAAGAGTCCCGGTCCATTTCCGAGAACTGCACATGGGGCCAGCGGAAGCGGTTTGCAGACGGCAAGGTCACGGTCCCGTTCAAGCGTTTTCTGGGCTACGACATGGGGCCGGACCACAACCTCGTGGTAAACCCAGAACAGGCCAAGCTGGTCAAGCGCATTTACGGGATGTTTCTTCAAGGTCAGTCGCCGTTCCAGATTGCCCGTACGCTGACCGAAGATGGCATTCCTTCACCCGGCGGCAAGGACCACTGGAACCCAAGCAACATCAAGAGCATTCTCACCAACGAGAAGTACAAGGGCGATGCGCTGCTGCAAAAGTCCTTCACGGTCGACTTCCTGACCAAGAAGAAAAAGGCCAATGAGGGTGAAATCCCACAGTACTATGTCAAGGATAATCACGAGGCCATTATCGATCCGGAGACCTTCGAGATGGTGCAGACACTGATGGCCACCCGCACCAAGGGCCGGAACCGCAAGAGCTCGGTCAGCATTTTTTCCAGCAAGGTCAAGTGCGGAGACTGCGGCAGCTGGTACGGGCCGAAGGTCTGGCACAGCAACGACGCCTACCGGAAGGTTATCTGGCAGTGTAATCACAAGTTCGACGGCCAGAAATGCGCCACTCCGACGCTCACCGAGGATGAAATAAAAGAACTGTTCCTCCGGGCCGCCAATCAGGTGATCGACCAGAAGGAACAGTTTATAGCCATATACGAGCAGGTCCTTTCAAGGAGCCTTGACGCCACGGCCCTT
>CALDLZ010000285.1 GCA_937915335.1 uncultured Faecalibacterium sp. | reverse complement strand
GCCCCGTACATCGACCCCAAGTTTGAAAACAACATCCTGCTGACCCAGACCGAACGCCTGACCATGACCGGGCGGCCCAAAGACCCCAAGACGGCCCGGAACAAGAATGTGCTGGTGATCGGCGGCTCCGGCAGCGGCAAGACGCGGTTTTACGTGAAGCCCAACCTCATGCAATGCTTTCCCACTTCCGACTATCCAACCTCATTCGTGGTCACTGACCCCAAAGGCACACTGGTTCTGGAAACGGGCCAAATGTTCCAGCGGGCAGGCTACCGGGTGAAAATCCTGAACACGATAAACTTTTCCAAGTCCATGAAGTACAACCCCTTTGTTTACATCCACTCGGAAAAGGACGTGCTGAAGCTGGTAAATACCCTTATCGCCAACACCAAGGGCGAGGGTGAAAAATCGGCAGAAGATTTTTGGGTGAAGTCGGAACGGCTGTTCTACACCGCGCTCATCGGCTACATCTGGTACGAGGCCCCGGCAGAGGAAATGAACTTCACCACCCTGCTGGAAATGATAAACGCCAGTGAAGCCCGCGAGGATGACTCGGACTTTCAAAGCCCGGTGGACCTCATGTTTGAGCGGCTGGAACAGAAAGACCCGGACCACTTCGCTGTCCGGCAGTACAAAAAGTTTTTGCTGTCAGCCGGCAAGACCCGTTCCTCCATCCTGATAAGCTGCGGTGCCCGTTTAGCCCCATTTGACATCCGGGAAGTGCGGGAGCTGATGGAGGACGATGAAATGGAGCTGGACACCATCGGGGATGAAAAGACCGTGCTGTTTTTGATTATGAGCGACACGGACACCACGTTCAACTTCATTCTCGCCATGCTCCAAAGCCAGCTTATCAACCTGCTGTGTGACCGCGCGGATGATAAATACGGTGGTCGGCTGCCTGTCCATGTGCGGCTGATTCTGGACGAGTTCGCCAACATCGGGCAGATTCCCAACTTCGACAAGCTGATCGCCACCATCCGCAGCCGGGAAATCTCGGCATCCATCATTTTGCAGAGCCAGTCGCAGTTAAAAGCCATCTACAAAGATGCAGCCGAAATCATTTCGGACAACTGCGATTCTGTTCTCTTTTTGAGTGGGCGGGGCAAGAATGCCAAAGAGATCTCCGATGCGCTGGGGAAAGAGACCATCGACAGTTTCAACACCAGCGAGAACCGGGGTTCTCAAACCTCCCACGGACTGAACTATCAAAAATTAGGAAAGGCGTTGATGTCAGAGGACGAAATCGCAATCATGGACGGCGGCAGGTGCATCTTGCAGCTGCGGGGCGTGAGGCCGTTCTTCTCGGAGAAGTTCGACATCACCAAGCACCCGCACTACAAGTACCTTGCAGACGCGGACAAAAAGAACACCTTTGATGTGGACAGGTTCTTATCCACCCTGCGCCGGAAGCGGCAGCAGGTAGTCGCGCAGGACGAAAGTTTTGACCTATACGAAATTGACCTGTCGGATGAAAACGCAACCGAATAATTTTATTTTGAGTGCCGCAGAACAAGCGGCAGAAAGTGAGGACCTTATGGAATTT
>CALDLZ010000284.1 GCA_937915335.1 uncultured Faecalibacterium sp. | reverse complement strand
TTTAAGCCGCTAGAGCCATTCTCCAACAGGTGATAGTAGATTTTGCTGCAGAGGTGACTTTTACCCGTGGCGGTTTGACCGCCAATGTAGAAAATGCCAGACGGATGTTTGGCAAAGGTGCCGGCACTCAAGTGCAGGGATCTTTGCCACGGTGTGTTGTCCAGATAATCTTCGAAACGAGGGGCACCGCCAGCCCGCCGGGCTTCGCTTTCCATCTCAACACGGTGTCCGCAAGTCGGGCAGAGTGTCAATAAACCTTGCGGCCATTCATCACTAGACCATGTTTCCATGACGTGGCCTGTCCCTCTGCAGGTAGGACAAGGACTATTTTCAGGGTGATTGTATTCGTTTTTCAGCTTTTCCTTATGCTGTTCCCACGCTCCAACAGTCATGTGTATCATCCTTTCTTTTGTTATATCTAGCAGCACTGCCGCCTATTGCGCCCTTGTGGGGCGCATTGGCGGCGTGTGCTGCGGATGCGCTGCTACTATTTTCATTTTCTATTCCAGAGCCATATCCGTATTCTGTTTCATATTCTATTCCTTTTCCGTACCAAAGGGGGCTTCTTTGGCTTCGTCAAGGGGGCTTTCGGACTTTTGCGAAGGGGGCTTTGAAACGATTCCGCCTTTTTTGCCGCTGTTATGATATTTTCTGCTGCTGTCAAGCGTTGGCTTTACCAAAACCCATAGGGTTTGCAATGATTTTTTGAGGGGAATTTCTTCTCCGTTGATGCCGTACTGGACGAGATTGCATAGATAAAATCCTTGCGATCTTTCTCGCTTAAACGGCAAGCTGCCTCAAGATATGAAGCAAAAAAGGAAAATTTTTCGACTTTTTGCATTGAAATCACCTTATTTTGCAACCCGGTGGATACCGCCCACGGCTTCATCCTGTTCCGCCGGGACGGGGTCGCCAGCCTCGAAGTATCTGGCAAGACTATTCATATTGACCAGCCAGCGGTGACCGGCCACTACATACCTGACTTTTCCTGTCCGGCAGAGAGAGCGGATATAGGTCGGCGGTAGCCCATAGATCGCAGCCGCGTCCTTCACGGTTTTCATGACCGGGTATCGGATTAAATCTCCCATTCGATGCACCTCCTTGGTGTTGCTTAAATGTTGCTTTTTGTGATGTGTCAGCAGTAAACCATAACTTGAAAAAGATTGCAAGACCGCCAAAATTCGATTGAAAGTTGATGCGATGGAGCATTGGTGAAATGGAATCCTTTGCGCCAAAGTGCATCCTGTGATATTGCGTGATACCTAGTGTCACGCTTTGCACTGGGTTGCCATGAATTCACAGGAATTTACAGAGGGATGCCCACCTCAAAAATGGATTTTTGCTGCTGATTTTGCACATCAAAAAACATTGATGAAATTGAATCATCTTAGCGATGAATCTATCTCGCTATAAAATCAGGCGTTTTCATCAATGATTTCGGTTACGTCCACGCCCAGCGCAGCGGCAATCTTGCCCACAGTGGCGGGCATGATCTCCTTTCCCTTGTTGATGTTCAAGGTTGTCTGGCTGGACACAACGGCGTTATCACGCAGGTCACGCTGATTCCACTGTTTACGAGCAAGGGCAACATTAAGCTTGTTTTTTGAAATCTTCACAAGTATCACCTCCATTCAGACCAATAGTGGTCTGCTTGAAAGTATAACAGCTTTGTTTTGGTCTGTCAACAGGTGAAAATAGATGCTTTTTGGTCTGGACTTTCAAACTGAGAACTGTTATAGTAGGATTGAGGTGATTTCATGGCAGTTAGTGATAAAACCACTGGTGAAAAAATTAAACAAGCGCGGCTCAAAGCCCACATGACGCAAAAACAGCTTGCTGAAAAATGTGGAATGGCTGATTCTGCAATCAGAAAATACGAGTCGGGAAAAGTCATCCCCAAGGTTGAAACGGTTCAAAAAATTGCAAAGGCTCTTGGTGAGCGATGGAATTGGTTTTATGCTTTGACAGCTGAAGATGGTGGAATAGATCTTCGGAGTGAAAGACTGAAAAAGGAAGGAACTTATGAGGAGCGTTTGTCTGCTGCATGTGAATGGCTTGAGATAATTGAATCTGATGCAGAGAGAAAGACAAAAAGAATCTGGAGAGCAGATGAAGAAAATCAGTGGATAAAAGAGCATCTCGAAGAGGTGGCTAAAGAATACGATGTAAAACCCTGTGATCTAGAGCGTGTTTATCCATTTATTGACGATTCTTTGCAGCAACAGGTAAAGCGCATTGAGAACATGATTAATAATGGTCCGCTTAACTTAATGGCTGTTGAAAAAATATGCAATGCACTTGAACAGATGAACCCAAGAGCGCAAAATCTAGCGGCGGAACGTGTGCAAGAACTAGCTAAGATACCGGAATATCAATGGCAAAAAGAGAAATGAAACTGTCGGCAAGGGGCAAATGGCATAAAAATGCCCGCCCACAAAGGAGAGGTGACAGATGGCGAAAATCATAAAGCGCACAAAGAAAGATGGCTCCTGCTCCTACTGCATCCGGGTCTCCAACGGCTATGATCGGCAGGGTCGTCAGGTGCTGGTAAACCGCACCTTCACTCCCCCGCCGGGCATGACTGGGAAGAAGCTTGAAAAGGAGCTGCAACGTCAGGCAGATGCCTTTGAACAGGAAGTGCACAGCGGCATTTCTCTGGATGCGTCCATGAAGCTGGATGACCTGATAGAGCGATGGTTCACCGAGTACGCAGACCGCCAGCTGAAGCCCAAGACCGCCAGCGAGTACAGGAAGCTGGTGCCGCGGGTGTCGGCGGCTCTGGGTCACATGAAGGTCAACCAGATACGCCCGGCGCACCTCATGGCGTTCTATGCAAATCTGTCCGAGGATGGAGTGCGGCAGGATTCCACCTATACAGCAACGGCGGCTCTGCTGAAGCTGCTGCCGAGGGGCAAGCGGGCAAAGGTGCGGGAGGCTGCCGGGGTGGGAGAAGAAACCATGCGGGGCCTGTGCGGCGGCAAGCCTGTCAACCGCAAGACCGCCGAGAAAGTAGCCGATG
>CALDLZ010000283.1 GCA_937915335.1 uncultured Faecalibacterium sp. | reverse complement strand
GAGCCGCCGACCGTCAGCAGGATGGACTGGGGGATATACTGCACCATGGGAACCATGGCGTTGCGCAGAACATGCTTGAACATGATCTCGCTGGAGCTCAGGCCCTTGACGCGGGCCAGCTTGATATAATCGCGGGTCAGCTCATCCACCATGTAGCGGCGGGTCCACAGGGCATAGCCTGCAATGGATGCCAGCGACAGGCAGGTGATGGGCAGCACGCTGGACGGGCCCACATTACGGGTGGAGTACAGCGTGGGGAATCCCAGGTACTTGGAGCCAAAGACCAGCACCAGAGAATACGATACCAGCGACGGGACCGCGTTGACGAACACGGTGTAAGCCGTGCCGATCCAGTCGAATACCTTGTCTTTGAACGCCGCCTGCAGGATGCCCATCAGCACACCGATCACCAGAGAGATGGCGGAGGCGATGAGACCCAGACGCATGGAGACGCCAAACTTTTTACCAATGACCTTGACCACCGGCGCGCCGTTCTGGATACGGCGGGAAGTGCCGAAATCCAGATGCAGCAGGTTGTTGTAGAAACGCACCAGCTGGGTGGGGATGGGGTCGGTCAGGCCAGCTGCTTCCAGAGCTGCAGTCTTCTGCTGATCGGTAAACTTCATGAGCTGTTCCTCAGTGAAGTAGTAGTCCGTCGGCAGGCAGCGCATCATCAGGAAGACGGCTGTTGCGATCAGAAAGATTGTGACAAGCGACTGGAGCAGCCGCTTAACCGTGTATTTTAACATGTTATCGAACCCTTAACTTTTATTCTTGCCCTTTCAGGCGGGGAAAACGGGGAGATCAGGCCTTGGTGGCTGCGTCGAATGCAGCGGCGAACTCCTCGTACTGCTCAGTGGTGTAAGCCTCTTCGCTGGTCTCCCAGTTGACAGCCTTGTAGTTGCAGGGACCATACATTGCGTTGATCTTGCTGTACTCGTTGGCGTGGGTCAGAGTCCAGGAAACATCGAAGTAGCAGGGGCAGACCAGAACATTGTTCAGCATGGATGCCTCAGCCTTTGCGAATGCGTCATAACGCGCGTCGGTATCGGTAACGATAGCCTTTGCGGTGTTGACCAGATCGGTGAACTCCTCGTAAGCGTCCACCAGATCCTTCTGCCAGTCAGCGGGGCCAGCCTCAACGACCTTGGCGATGTTGGAGTAGTACCAGCTGTAATAAGCGTTATCGTCGTGCAGGGTCTCCTGGCCAACGAAGTTGATGGGATCGCCGAAGTCAGCGCCCCAGCCGTTGATGACGAAACTCTGCAGCTGAGGATTACGGACTTCCTGCGTCTGGCTGGAGACATAGGTCTTGATGTCCAGAACAACGAAGTCATCGCCCAGGCTGTTGGTGAAGCACTGCTTCAGGACGGTTGCGGTATCCAGAGCGGTAGAGTTGCCGGCGATGATGTAGTAAACAGCATGGACGGGGAAGGTGACGCCGATGGCGCTCAGCTCGTCCATAGCCTGCTTCTTCAGGTCGGTGATATCACCGTTGTTTGCGCGCAGACGCTTCATGGTCTTGCCATCGTAAGCCTCGCCGTCCAGGCCCATCTCCTTGGCCACCAGGGTGGTGTACTCCTCACCCTTGGTGTTGTAGCAGACACCGGGCATGGTGTAGAAGTCGTTCTCGCACTTCAGGGGGTTGATCTTGTTGGTGCGTGCATACCAGTCGGTCAGGTTGATGCCCTTGTAGAAGCACTGACGGAAAGCGGTATTTGCGATGGCCTTGTTCCAGTTGTCATCGGGGGTGCCGTCCTCGTTGTTCTTCTGGTAGTTGAAGTGCATCTGGTAGCTGTACTTCTTGGGGCGCTTCTCGCACAGCTGATCGTTGTACTCGCTGCTGGGATCAGCCTGGATGGAGGTCAGGGTGCTCTCGCCCACATCCATCTCATCCAGCTCACGGTTCTGATACAGCTGGAAGGTAACGGTGCCGTCGCTGATCATGGTGACGGTGAAGCGGTCAAAACGGGAAACATCGTCAGCACCAAAGTAGTGGGGGTTGGGGATGTAGCTCTTGGTGTTCTGGTTGATGAACTCCTCGGTGATGTACGGACCATTGTACCACATGTTGGTGTAGTCGCAGGCACGGAAGCCTTCGATGCCCAGCTCCGTGATCAGATCCTCAGAGACGGGGTAGAAGCTGGTGTAGGCAGCCACGGTATCAAAGTACGGGCAGGGATCCTTGCAGGTGAACACCAGAGTGTAATCATCGGGAGCCTCGACACCGACACCGGCAGCCAGCATATCCTCGTAGGTCAGGTCAGCGGCGGCATCACCCATATCACTGGTCTTCTGGTAGTAGTCTGCAGCGCCCACCAGAGTCTCGCTGGGCATAGAGGTGTTGTTGGCCTCGTTCTTGAACGCGTTCAGCACCCACTCCAGACCAACCAGAAAATCCTTGGAAGTCAGGTGAGACTTGACCTCACCGTTGACATCCACCCAGTCGATATCATCGCGCAGGTTGAACGTCCAGACAGAGGAATCGTCGTTGTGGCTCCACTCCTTGGCAACAGATGCAACGGGCTTGCCGTAGCAGTCAAAGCTCAGCAGGCCTTCCCACATGTTGCAGGTAACGTTGGAGTCAGAAGCCAGCTGGCTGTACAGCATGTTCCAGCTCTCCAGCTCACGGTTGGTGCTCTCCCAGGAGATGAACTCCTTCAGCGGGGTAGCGCCGGTGGTGTTGGGAGCGCTGGTAGCGCCAGAGGAAGCAGCAGTGGAGCTGCTGGAGCTGCCGCCGCAGGCTGCCAGGATGCTTGCGGCACCCACCACGCCGGAAGCCTTCAGGAAGCTGCGGCGGCTGATGGAACGGGACTCAAGGTTCATGTTCATTGTGTTATCCTCCCAATAAATTTTCCGTGCCTCGGCACATGGTGCAGGGTTCGGTGCCCTGCAAGATTCCCACTCTTTTACGCAAGTTTTGTTCTCCCTGTTCTGCTGTGGAAGACAAAAGAGCGCAGAAACAGACCCCTCTGTCTGTGTCTGTGCTCCTCCCGTAAAATCCTTAACACGTCATATAG
>CALDLZ010000282.1 GCA_937915335.1 uncultured Faecalibacterium sp. | reverse complement strand
GTCACAGCGGTGACGCTGTTCTTCATGCCAGCCGATGTGGTCTGGTTCGGCGTGTTGACCCTGCTGGGTTCGGCAATGATCATCACAGGTCTGCTGCAAAAGTGGCTGGAAAAGGTGCCGCCGGTGCTGGGCTTTGTGGTTTCCTTTTTCCTGTTCTATCTTACCCGCCACGCCGCTGACGGTTACTTGCAGCTGGGACATCAGCTTATCATGCTGCCGGGCTTTTTGTACGCCAATTACTTTACAGCCTATCTGGGCTTCTATCCATTCGGCTTTTTCTCCACGGATTACTTCCCGCTTGTCCCGTGGCTGTTTCTGTTCTGGGCAGGCTTCTACCTGCATCGTTTGGTGGGGCGGCAGAGGATGGAGCCGCTGCGCCGCTCGGCCTGCCCGCCGCTGGGATGGATGGGCCGCCACTCGCTGCTGCTGTACATGCTCCATCAGCCGGTCATCTATGGCGTGCTGACAGTGGTGTTCATGCTGCTGCACCGGGGTTGAGAATTCAGCCGAAAAATTCTGAAAAAGGTTCTTGACAAGGCACCTGCCCTGTGGTATCCTGTTGATGGTTAGAAAATCCTAACCAAGAAGAACGCTCTGTCTTGTGTCAGGCAGAGTGGTTTCTTGGAAGCAAAAGTTAGAATATGCTAACCAATATTGAAAGAGAGGTTCTTCTTTATGAGCAAAGTAGCAGTCGTATTCTGGAGTGCAACCGGTAACACCGAGACCATGGCAAACTGCGTCGCAGAGGGCGCAAACGGCACCATCGTGCCCTGCAGCGAGATGAATGCCGCAAAGCTGGCTGAGTTTGATGCGGTTGCATTTGGCTGCCCTGCAATGGGCGCGGAGCAGCTGGAGGAGAGCGAGTTTGAGCCCATGTTCTCTGATCTGGAAGGCTCTCTGAATGGCAAAAAGATCGCTCTGTTCGGCTCTTACGGCTGGGGCGATGGCCAGTGGATGCGCGACTGGGTCGAGCGTGCACAGGGCGATGGTGCACAGGTGCTCAACGGTGAGGGCCTGATCTGCAACGAGGCTCCGGACGATGATGTTCAGGCAC
>CALDLZ010000281.1 GCA_937915335.1 uncultured Faecalibacterium sp. | reverse complement strand
TTACATTGCCCTGCTGGACCATGACGATATCCTCCACCCCTGTGCACTATGGTACACGGCGCAGGCCATCGTGGAGCAGGGAGCCGATTTCGTCTATACCGACGAGGCGACCTTTGAGGGCAAGGTGGAGAATGTGGTGCTCTACCACTTCAAGCCGGACTTCATGCTGGACAATCTCCGCTCCAATAACTATATCTGCCACCTGACCGTGTTCAGCCGTGCCTTGATGGAGAAGGCCGGCGGCGGCGAGCGGATGGAGTACAACGGCAGCCAGGATTACGAGCTCTTCCTCCGCCTGACAGAGCAGGCTGAGAAGATCGTCCACATCCCGCATGCCCTCTATTACTGGCGTTCCAGCCCCGGCAGCACGGCGGCGGATATCTCCGCCAAGACCTACTGCATCGACGCGGGCATTGCAGCCCTCAAGGCCCATTATGCCCGCTGCGGCGTGGCGGTGGATGATGTCACCCTTATCCCCGGCACCCCGGGCTATTATAAAACCGATTACACCATCGAGCACCCGGGCCGGGTGAGCATTCTCATCCCGACCTGCGACCATATCCGTGACCTGGAGCTCTGCGTGGATTCTATCTATGCCCGCACCACCTACCCGGATTTTGAGCTCATCCTCATTGAGAACAACAGCAAGCAGCCTGAGACATTCCGTGCCTACGAGCGGATGCAGAAAGAGCATCCGGACAACCTCAAGGTCGTCACCTGGCAGGGCAAGGGCTTCAATTACAGTGCCCTGAACAACTTCGGTGAGGAGTACGCCACCGGCGAGTACCTGCTGCTGCTGAACAACGATACCGAGGTCATCACCCCCAACTGGCTGGAGGAGATGGTCATGTACGCCCAGCAGAAGCGGGTGGGCTGTGTGGGTGCCAAGCTGCTCTACCCCGATGACACCATCCAGCACGCAGGTGTGGGCTTTGGCATCGGCGGTGTGGCGGGCCACCTGCACAAGTATCTGCCTGCCGCGTCCGGTGGCTATATGGGCCGCCTGAACTATGTGCAGGATGTCTACGGCGATACCGCCGCCTGCCTGCTCATCCGCAAGGAGATCTACGACCAGGTGAACGGTCTGGACGAGAGCTTTGCCGTGGCCTTCAACGATGTGGATTTCTGCGTTCGTGTCCGTCAGGCCGGCTACACCAACGTGTTCACCCCCTTCGCTCAGCTCTATCATTACGAGAGCAAGAGCCGCGGCACCGAGGACAATCCCGAAAAGCAGAAGCGCTTCCAGGGCGAGGTGCTCCGTTTCCAGGCCCGCTGGGGTGACCTGCTGACCGCAGGTGATCCCTGCACCAACCCCAACTTTGATATCCAGCGTGAGGACTTCACGCTGAAGATTTTGCCGCTGGAATAACTAAACCTCTCAGTCACGCTTCGCATGCCAGCTTTCCTAACAGGGAACCCTTGGCATTGCGCAAGGCCTGAACTGGACGCATAAGGAGCATTTTACTTGAAACTCTCTGCATGTATCGTTGTTTATAACGGCTATGACGAGGCCCTGAAGGCGGCGCGGACGGTGCTGCAATTCACACGCCGCTACCCGGTGACCCTGTATCTGGTGGACAACGCCAGCCCGGACGGCAGCGGCAGACGGCTGGAACAGGCCGTGGCAGACGGTCTGCTGGCGTGTGTCCCGGGCCAGAAAGTGGTGGTGCACTGCCGCACCGAGAATGGCGGTTTTGGCACCGGCCACAACATGATCCTGCCCGAACTGGACAGCGACTTCCACTTTATCCTGAACCCGGATATCCAGTTGACCGCCGACACCCTGAGCGACCTGGCCGACTGGATGGCCGCCCACCCCGATGCAGTGATGGTGCGGCCTTCCCTGGTGTTCCCGGATGGCCGCCCCCAGCAGCTGCCCCTGCGGCGGTGCGCCCTGCGGCCCATGATCTACCGCCAGCTGCCAAAGCTCACCTTCTGGAAGAGCCAGAACGACCACTATCTGATGCTGGACGAGGATCTGACCAAGCCCATCGAGATCGAGTTTTGCACCGGCAGCTTTTCCGGGGTGCGCACCCGTGTCTTCAAGGCTGTGGGCGGCTTTGACGAGAGCTACTTCATGTATGTGGAGGACGCTGATCTCACCCAGAAGATGCGTACGCAGGGCAAGGTGTATCTGGTGCCCCAGTACACCGCCATTCACGCCTGGCACCGCGCCGCCCACCGCGACCTCAAGCCTGCCCTCTGGCAGACAGGAAACCTGCTGAAGTATTTCCATAAGTGGGGCTTCAAGTGGTAAACAGAACGGCTTTTTACAGAAATTTTTCTGTGGGAGCCGTTCTTTCTTGCTTTTTTCTCGATTTGATAGTAGAATAAGGTGTAAAACTATCTGATGCCGCCATTGCGGCCAGAGCTTTTACCCTGCAACTTTGTTGATAGCGGACGCAGCTCCGCTTTGAATTAAGCTGCACAACTTTTTCTGAAGAATAAAAGGAGTGCACAAATTATGAAAGGCATTATTCTGGCCGGCGGTGCCGGCACCCGGCTTTATCCGCTGACGATGGTTACCAGCAAGCAGCTGCTGCCCGTCTACGATAAGCCCATGATCTATTATCCTCTGTCCACCCTCATGCTGGCGGGCATCCAGGATATCCTGATCATCTCTACCCCCACTGACACGCCGCGCTTTGAGGCGCTGCTGGGCGATGGCAGCCAGTATGGCATCCATCTGCAATATAAGGTCCAGCCCTCTCCCGATGGTCTGGCACAGGCATTCATCCTGGGCGAGGAGTTCATCGGCGACGACTGCTGTGCCATGATCCTGGGCGATAACATCTTCTATGGCAACGGCTTCTCCAAGATTTTGAAGACTGCCGCCGCCAACGCGGAGACCAAGGGCCGCTGCACCGTGTTCGGCTACTATGTGCAGGATCCCGAGCGCTTCGGTATCGTGGAATTCGACCAGAATGGCAAGGTGCTGAGCGTGGAAGAGAAGCCCGAGCACCCGAAGAGCAATTACGCCATCACCGGCCTGTACTTCTACAACAAGGAAGTCGTCGAGATGGCAAAACAGGTCAAGCCCTCCGCACGCGGCGAGCTGGAGATCACAACCCTGAACGACATGTACCTGAAGAAGGACGAGCTGGACGTTCAGCTGCTGGGCCGCGGCTTTGCATGGCTGGATACCGGCACGATGGAGAGCCTGGTGGATGCCGCTGACTTTGTCCGTATGGTCGAGAAACGCCAGGGCATCAAGATCAGCGCCCCCGAGGAGATCGCGTTCAAGTATGGCTGGATCGACCGTGAGACCCTGCTGGAAAGCGCTTCCCGCTACGGCAAGAGCCCCTACGGCCAGCACCTCAAGAATGTGGCCGACGGCAAACTGAGATACTAATGCAGGAGGGGGAAAACCCATGAAAATCATTGTCACCGGCTGCAAGGGCCAGCTTGGCACCGAGATCATCAAGCAGCTGCGGGAGGGCCGCAGTGAGATCGGCCCCATCCCCGAAAAGCTGCTGAACGCCACCGTCATTCCGGTAGACCTGCCGGAGCTGGACATCTCCAACTATAAGATGGTGGATGACTTCATCCGCCGCCAGCGCCCGGATGTCATCATCAACTGCGCCGCCTACACCAATGTGGATGGCTGCGAGGTGAACCACGACGCTGCCTTCAAGGCAAACGCCCTGGGGCCCCGCAATCTGGCCCAGGCTGCCGAAAAGACCGGTGCCCGTCTGGTGCATGTCTCTACCGACTATGTGTTCTCCGGCCGTGAGAACGGCGGCATCCCGCAGGATGAGGCAACCATCCCCGGCCCCATCAGTGCCTATGGCTCCACCAAGCTCATGGGTGAAAAGTATGTGGAGCAGTTCTGCCACCGCCACTTCATCATCCGCACGGCCTGGCTGTACAGCTACTATGGCAAGAACTTCGTCAAGACCATCGTGAATGCTGGCAAAAAGTTCGGCAAGCTGGAAGTGGTCAACGACCAGTGCGGCAACCCCACCAACGCCGTCGATCTGGCCCATGAGATTCTGCAGCTCTGCGTGACCCATGAGTATGGCCTGTATCACTGCACCGGCGAGGGCACCTGCTCCTGGTACGATTTCGCTTCCGAGATCATCCGTCTGTCCGGCGTGGAGGCTACCGTGGCTCCCTGCACCAGCGAGGAGTACAAGACCAAGCACCCCGAAAGCGCGGACCGCCCCAAGTGGAGCGCACTGGATAACCGGATGCTCCGCTGTACCGTCGGAAATGATGTTCGTGATTGGAAAGAGGCCCTGGCCTGCTTCTTCGCCCATTGGGATGGCGAGAATGGAATGAAGTAAGGGAAAAGTTTCCCTAAGAAGATGAACCCTGAAAATCGAGGTAAAATAAACCTATGAAAAAATATCTGATCACCGGCTGCGCCGGTTTTATCGGCTCCAACTTTGTCCACTATATGCTCAAGAAGTATCCCGAGATCCTGCTGGTCAACCTGGATAAGCTGACCTACGCAGGCAACCTGGAGAACCTGAAGGATGTCGAGGGGGACCCCCGCCATGTGTTCGTGCAGGGTGATATCTGCGATAAGGAGCTGGTTGAGGGCCTGTTCGCAAAGTATGATTTCGATTACGTCATCAACTTTGCCGCTGAGAGCCATGTTGACCGTTCCATCAAGAACCCTGAGATCTTCGTTCAGAGCAATGTCATGGGTACCGTGAACCTGCTGCAGCGCGCCAAGGAAGCCTGGTACGATGCCGAGGCCAAGACCTGGAAGGAAGGCAAGAAGTACCTGCAGGTTTCCACCGATGAGGTCTACGGCGCTCTGGGTGCCGAGGGCTACTTCATGGAGACCACTCCGCTGTGCCCCCACAGCCCCTACTCCGCATCCAAGGCCAGCGCTGATATGTTTGTCAAGGCGTTCCACGATACCTACGGTATGCCCATCAATATTACCCGCTGCTCCAACAACTACGGCCCCTATCAGTTCCCTGAGAAGCTGATCCCTCTGATGATCAACAACGTCAAGCACCACAAGCAGCTGCCTGTCTATGGCGATGGTATGCAGATCCGTGACTGGCTGTATGTTGAGGATCATTGCAAGGCCATCGATATGGTCTGCAATGGCGGTAAGATCGGTGAGGTCTACAATGTCGGCGGCCATAACGAGCGCCCCAACATCTTCATTGTCAAGACCATCATCGAGCAGCTGCATGACCGCCTGAAGGATGACGGCATCAGCGAGGATCTCATCAAGCATGTCGCTGACCGCCTGGGCCATGACCGCCGCTACGGCATCGACCCCACCAAGATCAAAAATGATCTGGGCTGGTATCCCGAGACCCCGTTCGAGAAGGGTATCGTCCTGACCATTGACTGGTACCTCGAACACGAGGAGTGGATGGAGCACATCACCAGCGGCAACTACCAGAAATACTATGAGGAAATGTACAAGAATAAATAATCTCTTGTAAATCTCTCAAAATGAGAAAAGAGCGTCCCTGCGTTGCGCAGGGGCGCTCTTTTTTATGATGCACAGTTTACAGCCACTGTTTGATTCTGCCGGGCATAATATTTTTGTGCCCGTATATAAAATCGATCAGAGCCTTTTTGTCGATGATATCCATTCCGGTTGTGTTTCGGTATTCGCCATTCACTGTAAAAAGGAACACTTTGTCTCCATTGGAGACCAGATCCTGATAGGAATTTCCATCCAGTGGAACAGTCCCTGTTTTGACCTGCGGATAAGCTTTGTGGCTTCCATCTTTTGCCACGGCAACAAGCTCATAGATCTGGGTATCCAGCTTATTGGTGCTGGAATAGATCAGGTATCCCTTTTCCAGCTGCAAATATAAGCTGACTGCTTCTTCCACATCCTCCGGCTGAAGGAAATCCAGAATTTCCTCTCGCTTTATAGCGCACTCTGGATAGAATCGGGCTCCGGTAATGGCATTATACAGGTGCTCTGAATAGTTCAGCTGAATATCATCGGTGATCCTCTGTAGCGCCGACCTTGCCCGAAAACTGTTTGCGATCTTTCCGGGCACCTTCTCGACCGTACCGATCTCATGGAATTCGACATCCACATAGTTGATCACGTCCTCATAAACATGAGCGGCGTCACAGTTGTATTTCCATGTACTCAATACGCGGCACAGGTAATAGATGCCGTTATGCCGTGTCCAGATCAGATCATCGACAGCCATCTCCTTTAGAGCGTGGATGGATACCACAAAGCCGCGGCTGGAATCATACTGCTCTCGTCCCTTTTTCTCGCATTCCTCAATAGAAGCTGGAATATAGGGCTGGTCATTTTCATCCCGCAGACACCACCCCACCCCCAAGATGTTGTTCCGCCGACAGAATTCAAATGCTCTGCCATCCTAGCTTGAAGTTTTTATTGTGGCTCTCCACAGGTAGATGTCTTTGTCTGTCATTTTTGGTTTTCCTCGAAAAATTAGATGAAACAAGTGGCCGCTGCATGATGTTTGCAGCGGCCTTGTGCGTTTTATAAAAGAGGTTACCCCAAACTGATCCCCATGCGCCGTGCAACGGTGAGCAGCTCGCAGCCTTCGGGGATATTGCGGGTCTTACCGGCGATATCCTCCAGACGGTTGGCGGTGACATGGTTGTTGACCAGAGCCACGGTCACGCCATAACGCTCGATCTCCACCAGCTTGGCGGCGTAGCTGCCGAACTGGGTGGCCAGTACACGGTCGTAGGCGCTGGGGCTGCCGCCGCGCTGCATATGGCCCGGGATGCAGACGCGAGTCTCCATGCCGGTCTTTTTCTGGACGGCGGCGGCAATGCGATTGGTTGCGGTAGTGTAGCCTGCCTCGGCGCGTTTGGCGGTCCACTCCTTACGCTTCATCTTGGCCTCGTCCACGTTCATGGCACCCTCGGCCACGGCGATGATGGAGAAGTTGGAGCCACGCTTTGCCCGGCGCTCCACAGCGTCACAGACACGGTCAATGTCGTAAGGCTGCTCGGGCAGCAGAATGATATCCGCACCACCAGCGATGCCGGAATAGAGGGTCAGCCAGCCGGCCTTGTTGCCCATGATCTCGATGCACATGACGCGGCTGTGACTGCCGGCGGTGGTGTGGATGCGGTCGATGACCTCGGTGGCGATATCCACGGCGGTGTGGAAGCCGAAGGTCACGTCGGTGCCGTAGATATCATTGTCGATGGTCTTGGGCAGGCCGATGATGTTCAGGCCCTCCTGCGAGAGAAGGTTGGCGGTCTTGTGGGTGCCGTTGCCGCCCAGGCAGAGCAGGCAGTCCAGCTTTGCGTCCTTGTAGGTCTTTTTCATGGCCGCGACCTTGTCGATCTTATCATCCTCGACCACACGCATCAGTTTGAAGGGGGTGCGCTTGGTGCCCAGGATGGTGCCGCCCAGCGTCAGGATGCCCCGGAAGTCGTCCTCGCACATTTCCTTGTACTCGCCGTTGATCAGGCCGTGATAGCCGTTCAGGATACCCACGATCTCCACATTATCACCCATCCGGGCATACAGGGCCTTTGCCACGCCGCGGATCGTTGCGTTCAGGCCCGGGCAGTCGCCACCGGAGGTCAGGATGCCAACACGTTTTTTCATCTCACAAATCCCTCGTTTCCTCTTGATCTTTCCCGCCGCGGAGCAGCGGTATCTGATACTATAAGAGTATTCCCAAAGGGGGAGCGTGTCAAGAAAAAGTTTTGTAAACAGAAAAAGAGACACACCAAAAGTGTGTCTCTTTTTTCAGTCGGAGCAGCGGGATTTGAACCCACGGCCTCCTCGTCCCGAACGAGGCGCGCTACCAACTGCGCTATGCCCCGAAAATACCGCAGCCGGAAGGCGACTGCGGTTTTCTGGTTGGGGATGAGAGAATCGAACTCCCACAAGTAGAGTCAGAGTCTACCGCACTACCACTATGCAAATCCCCATCATTCTGTTGTGGTCAGCTTTGAAGCACGCCGCTGACAAGGGATATTATACTATACGGGCCGGTTCTTGTCAACACCTTTTTTGAGATTTTTCGCCGGGGCAGAAAACGCCAAAAACTTTCTCTTTCTGGCAAAGTATGTTAGAATAGAACCACTAACATACAGGAGGCATTTACCTATGCTGAAACGTCTGCGCGCGAAGCACCCAATCGGGTTCTGCGTTTTGTCCGAGGTGCTGTTTCTGGGCAGTTTGCTGCTGGCATCTTACCTCATTATTCTGGCACTGGTGATTTCCGGGGCCGACCTGGAACAGATGGATTCCTACTTCCTCAGTGCCATCCAGGAAGCAATCGGCATGGTGGTAGCACTGGTCATCCTTGCCCGCACTGGCAGGCTGTATCTGCTCCGCCGCAGGGGCAGCGGCTTCTTCAATGGTTTGCTGGTGGGAATGTATCCATTGGTGCTCATCGGGTACAGCCTGTACAGCAAGCTGATGTTCGGGATGCCCGAGAACGGCCAGCTGCTGCCCGCGTTCAGCATTTTCAGCTTCTTTTTGAGTATGGCGCTGGTGGGTGTGGCCGAGGAGTTTATCTTCCGTGGGGTCATCGCCCAGACCCTGCTGGAAAAGTTCGGCACCAGCCGGGCAGGGGTCTGGAAGGCCTGCCTGCTGTCGGGTCTGCTGTTCGGCGCGGCCCATCTGACAAACCTGCTCTCCAGCGCTCCTTTCGGCGTGCTGATGCAGTGCGTCTTTGCGGCATCGCTGGGCACGCTGTTCGCGGCCATCTACTTCCGCACCGGCAACCTGTGGGTCACGGTGTTCCTGCACGGGGCCATGGATATTACCTCCATGCTGGTGGGCGGCCTGTACGGCACCGAGGGCGTAGCCGAGAGCATTTCGGGCTATGATGCCAGTATGCTGCTCTCGATCCTGATCTACCTCATCCCGACCCTCTTCCTGCTGCGCAAAAAGAAGATCGGGGAAGTGGCGCTCTACTTTGGGAGAGACTGCGTCCCCGCCGCCCCGAAGGAGACCGGGGAGCCCCAGTAAGGCCCTCTTGCCTTTTGGCGCAAAAAGGGTTACAATCAGTCACGGCAAACTGAAAGAAAAATACTTCGATTCGGAGGACAGAATAATATGGCATGTACAACAAATCTGGTTGGCAAAAACGCATCCTATGACGGTTCTACCATGATCGCCCGCAACGACGATTCCGGCTCCAGCCATTTCACGGCGAAGAAGTTCGTGGTGGTCCAGCCCGAGGAGCACCCGGCGGTCTATCGCTCGGTGCTGTCCCATGTGGAGATCCCGCTGCCCGGCAACCCCATGCGGATGACCGCTATGCCCAACGCTGTGGAGGGCAAGGGCATCTGGGCCGCTGCCGGTGTCAATGCCGCCAACGTCGGCATGACCGCCACCGAGACCATCACCTCCAACCCTCGTGTGCTGGGCGCTGACCCGCTGGTGGTGTACCAGCCCGCCAAGGGGGAACAGCCTGAAGTGCCTGGCGGCATCGGCGAGGAGGACATTGTCTACCTGGTGCTGCCCTACATCCACACCGCCCGCGAGGGCGTGGAGCGGCTGGGCAAGCTGCTGGAGACTTACGGCACTTACGAGATGAACGGCATCGCGTTCCAGGACGTGAACGAGATCTGGTGGCTGGAGACCATCGGCGGCCACCACTGGATGGCACGCCGTGTGCCCGATGACAGCTATGTGGTGATGCCGAACCAGCTGGGCATCGATGCCTTTGATCTGGACGACGCTTATGGCGCACAGGAGAATCACCTCTGCTCGGCTGACCTGAAGGAGTTCATCGCAAAGTATCACCTCGACCTGGCACAGGACGGCGTGTTCGATCCCCGTGCGGCCTTTGGCAGCCACACCGATTCCGACCACGTCTACAACACCCCCCGTGCCTGGTATATGCTGCGTACCCTGAACCCTAACACCTGGGTCTGGGACGGCCCTGATGCCGACTATACCCCGGCTTCCGATGACCTGCCCTGGTGCATGGTGCCCGAGAAGAAGATCACCCCAGAGGATGTGAAGTATGTGCTGTCCAGCCACTATCAGGGCACGCCTTACGATCCGTACGCCAGCTATGGCGCAAAAGAGAACCGGGGTGTCTACCGTTCCATCGGCATCAATCGCAATGACTTTGTGGCCCTCATCCAGCTGCGGCCCGATGTGCCCGCCGAACTGCAGGCTGTGGAGTGGGTGGCTTATGCCTCCAACGCCCTGAACACTATGGTGCCTTTCTACGCCAATGTGGAGACCACCCCGGCCTATCTGGCCAGCACTACTGGCGAAGTGTCCACTGACAGTTTCTACTGGGTCAGCCGGATGATCGCCGCCATGGCCGATGCTTCCTACGGTAAATCGGTATTCCATGTTGAGCGTTATGAGCTGGGTGTGCTTTCCGCCTGCCGTGCCCTGCTGAACCAGTACGACGCAAAGCAGCTGGCCGAGACCGACCCCGCCCGTCGTGCCGCCCTGCGTGAGGAGGCCAACGAGGCCCTTGCCGCCGAGGTCAAGGCTCGTGCCGCCGACACGCTGGATAAGGTGCTGTTCGAGCTGAGCAGCAATATGAAGAACGCATACTCCCGTTCGGATATGTGATAATAAAAGGGGTCGATGCGCAATGCAGAGACTTCACAAAACAGTATTTTGACCGGATAACAAAAAACCAGAACTGTTGGCTGAATCAGCGATACAGTTCTGGTTTTTCTGTTGTCCATAAAAGCAGGAACCGTCCCATGGACAGCTTCTCGCTGGGGCGTGTCTGCCTCAAACTATGCCAGGAACGAGTACAGCAGACTGGAAGTTGTCAATACACGTCCTTCATCACAGTGTCCTGCAAATAATGGTTAAAGCTTTCATATTCATCGGCCTTCAGCATTCTGGGCGAACTCATAATGACAAGCTCATGCCCATGATTTTTTGCATGATAGGGCGGGTGGATATGCCGATAAGGGTTTTCCACAAAGCCGCAGCGCTCATAGAATCCCTTTCGACGAATGGATAGTTCATCCACGGGTGGGTCTATTTCGAGAATCAAAGGCGTTGACTGATAGGTGTTCAGAATTTTTTGCCCGTAATGTTTGTTCCGCATGGCAGGCAGAATGCAGAAATGCTCAATATAAAAGAATCCGGCAACTTCCCAATAAAGAATCTCACCAATAAAATTTCCCTTATCGCAGATAATGTCGAAATGGTATGCATCCTGTGCTAAAACCTGTTCCTGCGAACGAGTCTCCCGTTGTTCATGTACAGGGAAGCTGATGCTGTAAAGCTCCCTTGCCTGTTGATAGAGTGGATGCGCTGTGCTTGTAATACGTTCAATGTTCATGGCGGATCACTCCTCTTTGCTTACTTGGATAATGCAGCTTTGATGGCACTCATCACGGTGTCGCTGTTTTCACAGCAGACCATGACCACTTCACCGGTGGGGACAGTGGCCACCCTGGCGGCGGCGATCTGATACTGATCCTCGAGATAGTGCTCCATGGCCTGCTGCTGGTTCTGAATATAGGCATCCATGGCATCCACAACAGCCTGTGTCTTACCCTCGGCAGGCTTCACGATGGCAATGCCGTAGCTCTGTACCATCATGGGGGAGACGGAGGCGGCAAAATCGGTGTAGCTGCCCTCGGGCAGATCCAGCAGGGGAAGCAGCATGTTTTCAATTTCGCTGCTCAGGTCATCGGCATTTTCATAGCTGGCACTGTAACCGTACTGAGCGGTGAACTTGCCGTTCTCACCCGGGGAGAAGATCATATAGTATTCGTTGTCCTCTTCGGGGCGCGCGTCATGGATGATCTGAGTGTAGTCCTTCGGGGCGGCGGTTGCTTTGCCGCCGCAGCCGGTAAACACCAGCAGGGCGCAGCAAAGGGCCAGCAGAGCGGCGAGAATGCGTTTCTTCATGGTCGTAGTTCCTTTCGTCAGCTAAGGGCGAGGCGTTTGTAGTCAGTCTGCCCACCCTGGGCGGCGTTTATACGGCCGCCGGTTTTGCGGCCTTGTATCAGGAATACGGCCCGGCAGGCCGGAGAATTGCGCGGCGTATGTAACAGTTCTGTGAACGGTTTACAGCTGCAATGCCTCCAGATCGCCGTGGTTGACGGGGGTGGACAGGATGATCTGGGTGCTGGTGGTGCCCAGCTTCTGGAACTGCAGGATCAGGTGCTCCAGCTGAGGCATACTGCCGCAGCTGACCTTGATGAGGAAGGTGTACGCACCGGTGACATGATAACACTGCAGCACTTCCTTGCTGTTCTGCATCAGCTCTACCAGCTCGTCCCGGTGGCTGGGGGTGACAGACAGGCTGATGAGAGCGTCCACATACACCCGGTCGGCCGGGCGGTTCAGCACCACGGTGTAACCGCTGATGATGCCATCGGTCTCCAGCTTGTGGATGCGGCTGGAAACGGCGGGGCTGGTCAGCGCCACCTGCTCGGCGATCTCTTTGACAGGCATCCGGGCGTTTTTGGCGAGAAGGGAGAGGATCTTGCGGTCTAAATCGTCCATGAGGAAGGTCTCCTTTTTGATTCTGTTGAATTGTACAAAAATTTTTGAAAGTAAAGTTTTATTGTTGTTGCAATCGCATAAACTGCGAAAAAAAGCACTTTTGAGAATCCTGTGTTAATTATATAAAGTTTTACTGCAAAAGTAAAGACTTAAATTAAAGCAAAACCGGAAAATTTTGTTTGACAAGAAAAGAAAAATGCGTATAATACATATCGCAGGGCACGACTGGCGCTAAAGTCTGCACCAAACACATTTCCTCAAGGTGCCTGCATTGAAGCTGCGATTCCCAACTTTATATACTTTCCCACCCCTCTATACACAAAAACCCGCTGCCAGGCGGGTTTTTGTGTTTGTTGGGGATTTTTTGATTTTATACTAAATACCCCTCAAAGCAGTGCAGATCCTCTGTTTTGACGATACCCTCGAGATACAGCCCGTTTTCCCGGTATTCCTCCACCTGCACGCTGCCCCGCTCCCGCATGGGGGCGGCAAGGCCCAGCTTATCGTAGGGCAGCAGCACCCGGATGGTGTGTACCCGGTCGCTGAGCAGCTCGTCCAGCTTTTTCAACAGAGCATCCAGTCCG
Source organism: uncultured Faecalibacterium sp. (assembly GCA_937915335.1). GTDB lineage: Bacteria > Bacillota > Clostridia > Oscillospirales > Ruminococcaceae > Faecalibacterium. Next base: position 2,576 of record CALDLZ010000281.1, on the reverse strand, counting down.
TAGCCGGTTTTGGCGCTGGTCAGCAGGATGTCCGGGTCAAAGTTCAGGGCGTTGGGCTTGTCACACTTGTTATAGACAGTCAGGCGGGGGATGTCGGCACAGTCCAACCCGTTCAGTACCTCGTCTGTGACGGCCAGCTGTTCTTCCCGCTGGTCATCCCCTGCATCGGCCACCCGGACAATGACATCTGACCAGGCAGCCTCTTCCAGGGTGGATTTGAACGCCTCCACCAGATTGTGGGGCAGGCGGGAGACAAAGCCGACAGTGTCCACCAGCAGCACGGCCATGCCGCTGGGCAGAACCAGCTTCCGGCTGGTGGGATCCAGCGTGGCAAACAGCATGTCGGCTTCAGCCACACTGGGGCCGCACAGGGCGTTCATCAGGCTGGATTTGCCCACATTGGTATAACCCACCAGGCTGACCACCGGCATTCCGGTTTTGGCGCGGGCCTTGCGGCTCTCACCCCGGCGCTTTTCCATCTCGGCCAGCTTTTCGGCAAGTGCATCGATGCGGGCGTGGACATGGCGGCGGTCCAGCTCCAGCTTGGTCTCACCGGCACCGCGGCGGGCACCGCCGCCGCCGCCGCCACCGCCGCCCTGACGGCTCAGGCTCTCGCCCAGACCCTGCAGGCGGGGCAGACGGTAGCGCAGGAGAGCCAGCTCGGTCTGCAGTTTGCCCTCATTGGTCACGGCGCGGCTGCGGAAAATTTCCAGGATCAGCATGGTGCGGTCAATGACCTCCATGCCGCCCAGTGCCGTGGAAATGTTGCGGATCTGGCTGCCGGTCAGCTCGCCGTCAAACACGGCGCATTCGGCCCCCAGCTCCCCGGCGGCGGCAGCGGCTTCTTCCAGCTTGCCGCTGCCCAGCACGATGCCGGTCTCGGGGGTCTGGCGCTTCTGGGTCACGGATGCCACGGCCTCCATGTGGTTGGCCTCGCACAGCGCAGCCAGCTCGTTCAGGCTGCGTTCACAGTCCCACAGCCCCTGATCGAGGGCCAGTAAAATGACCTTTGTCGGGGGCGTTTCTACTAAAATGTCATAAAGTTCGCTCAAAATTTATCTCCTTAAAATGTTCTCTTGTCAAGGCGTAGCACTTGCAGGCGACGGGGGTGCCATCGAATTTGTGGTACTCCGCGTCGTGGTCATAGACAAAGCCTGCTTTCTGCTGGACCCGGCCGCTGGCAGGGTTTTCAAACGCATGGCAGCAGGCCAGCCAGTTACTATCTGTATTTTTGAACCAGTATTCTACCACTGCTTTTAGCGCTTCGGTGGTGAAGCCCTTGTTCCACCAAGCCTTGCCGATGCAGTAGCCTACCTCCCACACACCATTTACGTGGTCGAAGCCGGGCCAGGGGTCCCGATCCGGCTCTTTACTGCTGGATGTGAAAACGCTGATGGAGCCGAACACCTGCCCGGTGGCCTTTTCCACCATGGCCCACTGGTAGTAATCAGGGTTCTGGTAAAGTTCTGCCCATGCAGCCAGCAGCTCACGGGTCTTGTCCACATTTTCGTGCGGCTCCCACCGCAGCCAGCGGGTCACCTCCGGGTCGTTGGCCCAGTTGGCGTACATCATGGGGGCATCCTCCGGGGTCAGCGGGCGCAGGATCAGCCGCTCGGTCTCGATCGTTTGTGTACCTGCATGGCGCATGATACATCTCTCCTCACCTGTAAAAGTTACGCATAGGATAGCACAAAACCGCACCGCCTGCAAGCTGTGGGCCGAAAAAACGCTTGACAAGAGGCGAAACTTCATTAAACTGAAGGAAGAACAACAAAAAACTCCCCGGAATCCGGGGAGCGGAAGGTTATTCTGCGTTGAAGTCGGTTTTGAGGATGGAGACCCAGTTGCTTTTGCCATAGAGGAACCGGAGAACGTGGACGACCTGAGTGGGCTCCTCGATTTGGTAAAACAGGAGATAACTGTGTACAGGGATAAAACGAAGATGTTGTGCTTCCAGAATAGGTTCGTCGATAATGGAATAGCGTGCAGGAAGTTCTTCCAGTGAATCAACGCACTCAAACACACTTTTTAATAAGTGACGAGCAGAGGCTGGATTTTTTAATTGGTTTACGATATAAGCCGCAGTTGCATTGAGGTCCTGTGTTGCGGTGCGAGCTACTTCAACATTGTATTTCATACGAGCCCCCATCGTTCAGTCAGTTCGGCTTTGACTTCTTTCCAAGAACGCTCCCGTCCGGCGGCAACATCGTCCAGACCTTCCTGGAGCTTGGAGTACAGCTCAAATCGGCCTGCCAGCTCTTCGTAGGTCTCGATGCTCATCACAGCCAGGTCGCCCTTGCCGTTTTTGGTGATGAACACTGGCTCTGCGTAGGTGTGGCAGAAGGTGGAGATATCGTTGTAGTTGTTGCGCAGGTCTGCACTGGAACGAATCTTCGGCATGAAAAACACCTCACTTTCATAACAAAATTATACCTGAATTTTTCTATATATGCAAGAGAGAAGCAAGGGAAAAGGAGAAATTTTATGAAAAATATCTGCGAACTTTTACAAGCCCGGCCCCTGCTCTTTGATGGAGCTATGGGCACCTATTATAAAGCGGCACCCGGTGTGGAGTT
>CALDLZ010000280.1 GCA_937915335.1 uncultured Faecalibacterium sp. | reverse complement strand
GTTGAGAAAAAATAGGGCTGGCAAAACCTGCGGCTTTGCCAGCCCTATATCACTTAGTGCTTTGCTTCCAGTTCTTCGATATCCTCTTTGATCTCCTCCACATCCTCTTTGAGGAACATCAGGCAGAAGCTGACGGCCAGCAGAAGGCAGGAGAACCAGATGGCTTTGGCACCGCAATAGTTCAGAGCCACGCTGCCCAGGCCCGCACCCAGAGCAAACAGGATGATGATGCCCCAGTAGCAGAGGGATTTTTTCAGGGCGGCGGGATTATGATTGAGCATCCAGTTGCAGAGGGAATCCATGCCGCTGCGCATATTGCCGATGCACATGGTGCTGGCAAAGGCATAGCCGTTCACCTTGCGGAAGGTCTGCACCTGCATGGCGCAGGCAAAGGAGACAAGAGCGTTGGCAAACAGGTTCCACTCCTGCGGGAAAAAGCCCACCGCAAAGAGCATCAGGATCTCGCACAGCACCACGAACTGCCGCCAATGGAGCCGCTGCAGAGTTTGCAGCTTCTGGTGCATCAGCTCTGCCACAAACACGCCCAGCGCAAAGAAGCACAGGGGTACCAGATAATGCAGCACCTGACCCCACTCTCCGGCAAAGGCGTGGACGGCCATCAGCACGATATTGCCGGTCTGGGCGTTGGCGAACACCTTGCCTCGGAACAGATAGGTATATACGTCCTGCAAACCGCCGGACAGTGAAAGGAACATCGCCGTGCAGAAGGCTTCCGACATCTGGCCGCGGCGCTTTTTCTTGGAATTCATGCAAATTTCCCCCTCTGATTTGTTCACCCCTATACTATAACGCAAGTTGGAGGATTTGTCAAAAATCAAAGGTTCTTTTTGGCGGAAATGACCATGTCAAAGAAACATGCTGACCATGTTTTTGCAATGTGGGCCGGGTTGTGCTACAATAAAAGCATTCCAAAACAAAAGGAGAGTTTCCCCATGCCCAATATCATTGAGATCACGGATCTCCACGCGCCGGAACTGGACCCCTACGCCCGCCTGACCCAGAATCAGCTGCGGAACCGTCTGGAACCGGAAAAAGGCATCTTCATCGCCGAGAGCCCCAAGGTGATCTCCCGGGCATTGGACGCGGGCTTTGTGCCGGTCTCCCTGCTGATGGAGCGCAAACAGATCACCGGCCCGGCGGCGGAAATCCTGTCCCGCTGCGGGAACGCGCCTGTCTATACCGCTGACCGGGAGGTACTGGCCGAGCTGACCGGTTACGAGCTGACCCGTGGCGTGCTCTGCGCCTTCCGCCGCCCCAAGCCCCGCACCGTGGAGGAGCTCTGCCAGAATACCCGACGGGTGGCGGTGCTGGAGGGGATCGTGGATTCCACCAATGTGGGTGCGATCTTTCGCAGTGCGGCGGCGCTGAACATGGACGCTGTCCTCATCAACCCATCCTGCTGTGACCCGCTCTGCCGCCGTGCTGTCCGTGTGAGCATGGGCACGGTGTTCCAAGTGCCCTGGGCGCAGATCGGCGAAACGCCTGCCGACTGGCCCGAAAAAGGGCTGGCCCGGCTGAACGCCCTGGGTTTCAAAACGGCCGCCATGGCCTTGAGTGACCGCTCTGTGAGCATTGATGATGAAGCGCTTGCTCGGGAGCCCAAGCTTGCCATCGTGCTGGGCACCGAGGGTGATGGGCTTTCCCACAGTACCATCGCCTCCTGCGACTATACCGTGAAGATCCCCATGTCCCACGGGGTTGACTCCCTGAATGTTGCCGCCGCCAGCGCCGTGGCCTTCTGGCAACTGGGAAAGCAGTAACAACAGAACGATACAAAGAAACAAAAATCCCGCCCGGGAACCAGTCCGGACGGGATTTTTGAATGATTAAAACAGAAAAGAAGGAAAAATTACTTCTTCATATAGATGTGGTGGGGCAGACCTGCAATGTACAGCGGGGTCAGCTCGGCCTGGATCAGCGGGCGGGCATACTCGAGGAACTCCTCCGTCATCTGGGTGTGGTTCTCGTTCATCCAGCTCAGAGGAACTTTCTTCTCGAGGTTTGCGACCTCGCTGATGGGGTGCAGTTCGGTGATATACTGATAGGGGCTGTTGGAGATGCGCTTCAGGGCGACCATCTGGCCGGTGACACCCTCAAAGGCAGCCTTGGCGGCAGCACCGCCCACCTGGTAGGCCTCAGTGATGTCGGTACGGCTGGTCAGGTGACCAGCGCAGCGCTGCAGGGTAGACAGCTCGATGCTGCGGGTCTTGGTATCCAGGTTGCGGGCGACCACGTTTGCCAGATAGCGGGCGGTACCGGTCAGTGCCTTGTGACCGAAAGCGTCCACCGCGTGCACATCGTCGGCCAGCTCGCAGACATAGCGGCCATCCTCCAGCTTGACGCCCTCTGAGACGGCGATCACGATGCTGGGCTTCTTCTCCTGCATGGCGCGAACCTTCTCGACGAAGTGTTCCACATTGAAGGGGACTTCAGGCAGGCAGATCATATCCACGCCCTCGCAGTCATCGCTCTTAGCCAGAGCGGCGGCGGCGGTA
>CALDLZ010000279.1 GCA_937915335.1 uncultured Faecalibacterium sp. | reverse complement strand
GCGGACTTCACATCTGCATAGTAGGTTTCACCGATGGCGGCCGCGAGCTGGGTTCCACAGACCGAACACTTGCCGTCCGTGCCGATGGCACTGCTGCCGTCGGCGTTCTTATGGTTGCAGATATAGCCGCACTCGCACTTGCCGTTTATGATGGTGTGGGTGTGAGGCTTGACCACGCTTTCTTCGCTGTAGAAAAAGCTGGTGTCAGCATCTTCTCCGGTGCCGTCAGATAACCAATATTCTGCCTTTGTAATGTCGATATATTTTTTGTCCTTGTCAAACAGCATGCTGCCGCTGGCAAAGAGCGCACGCACCCCATCATAATCAAATGCACTGGAACCCAAAGACAGATATACGATTCCGTTATGCAGAGTTGCGGACGTGATTTTCAGCGCAGGGTGAGCATCAGGGCTTTGGGTCACTACCCCGATTGCACCGGTGAATGTGCCGCTTGTTACCGTAAGGCTGCCGTCATACACATAAACCGCACCGGTCTGTGCTCCGTCTTTTCCGCGGCCGCTCGTTACTTCTACATTTTCAAGGACTACCTTACCTCCGGCAATGTTAACAGCGTTTGCATTACCGAGATTGATATCCGACTGGTCTTTGCTGAAGGTGTTGACCAGCTTGCCGTTTTGGATGGTGATATCCGCTGTGCCGCTGACAGCGATCAGCTGGCGGTAAGCATTGCCGCTGAGTGTTTTGCCGTTCAGATCAAGGGTAAATTTGCCCGAATCAACAGAAAGGCCGTCGTCTGCATCTCCAATACCAACATTGTCCAGCAGCTTCAAGGTCGAGCCTTCGCTTGCAATGGCCGCCGTCCATGCGTCGGTGAAAGAGTCATATGTTGTTTCTGTGCCGTCCACTGCCGTCACAGAAGCCACATTAGTGGTTGACTGGCTACTTTCACTGTTCTGAGGCGCGTCAGGGGCGTTGATGTCTGCACTGCCGCCGTTTTCACCACCCGCAGCGGGTGCGGCCTTTGCACTCTCGCTACTCTCAATCGGCACGACACTCGTGCCTGTGCCTGCTGGCTCCGCAGCGAAAGCCGCCGTGGGCAGGAGCGTCAGGCAGAGCGTGAGCGCCAGAAACAGGCTCAAAACTCGTTTCTTCATAAGATCCTCCTTTGGGATATGCGTATGGATTTTATATTCAGCCCGTTAAGCACGGGCACAGCTTTTATCGATCTTCCGAGATCAGCCACAGCTTTTTCGCGGCGGTCTTCGCCTCGCTGCGGCGGCTGACATCCAGCTTATCCAGAATATGACTTACATGGGTCTTGACCGTGGGCAGTTTAATATCCATGATTCGGCCAATCTCTGCATTGCTTTTATCAGCACAGATGAGGTGCAGTATTTGCAGTTCCATCGGTGTCAGTTCTTCGTTAGGTGCAAGCCGTGGCTGCAAAAAGTGTGGATAGAATGCCGCCTGCGTCCGCACGGCCGCCATCAGACGCTTATACCATTTGGCGTTTCCATCCCACGGCAGCCCCTCCAGCAGGGGCAGAATCGCCGCACCGTAAACGCTGACGGTACGAATGAAACGAAATTCTGCCGCCGCATCCAGTGCATCGGTCAGACGCTGCTTCCATGCATCGTTCCTGCTCCGGTACAGCGCAATGGCGGTAAGAACATTCAGATGGATGCCGTCGATGTGCCGTGCGCAGTTGCGGATATACGGCTCCAGCGGTGCAAGGGTCAGCAAGGCCGTGTCTGGCTTGCCGTCTGCGATCTCTACCATAGCCTGTGTGAAGTATTGATACCGCTTCATCACATTCAGGTTGATGGGATCGCGGGGAGCCTGCGTGCGATACCATTCGTCCGCGCTGTCCAGATGATCGGAATGCAGATCGATCCGGCAGAGCATGGCGTCCATATTGGGCACAAACCGTGTCAGGCCGCGCTCAGCAAACTGCTCCCGCAGCGATAGCAATGTGCGGCGGGCATCCTCGCTCTGACCGCCCGCCAGCTGACTTCGCACCAGCAGACCGACTGCGGCAAACTCAAGATCTGGTGTTCCTTTCTGGCGGATCTCGTTCATGCGTGGGATCAGCGCCAGCATCCGTGCAGAAATATTTTCTCCCTTTTCGAATTTGCTCTCAGCGATGGCGCAGTCCGCAAGTCCAACGCCGTCGTGTCCCAAAACAGCTTCTACTGGGATACGCAGCGTCTGGTAGAGCAGATCGTCCCGCTTGCTCCACGGGGAAAAATCCTTGCCGCCATTCATGATACTGGGCAAAGCGCTGGTCACGGAAAACGGCGGAAGCGACACTTCTTTGCTGGCGATCAATCGGAAAGCGGCTGGGATTGTATCTGTCAATCCCTCCACACCTCGTTGGGGAAGGGAGATGTCCAGCCATGCCAGGCGGCTGCGCGCCTGCTTTCCTGCTCCGTCCTGCTTGCTGCACCGGCTGGCAAACTTCTGCAATTCCTGATACCATCGCTCGGAACCCTCATAGTCTGCCGCCAGCGCACAGAGCATGCTCATGCCCTGCATCAACGAAGGGGAGGCCGAT
>CALDLZ010000278.1 GCA_937915335.1 uncultured Faecalibacterium sp. | reverse complement strand
AGGGAATTCCAACGCCTTTTACACGCCGTTGTCAGTTGGGTTATCTGAAAAATACCTCGCGGGTAAAGGACCCTGCATGGCAGCCGGCTTTTGTGACAAAGGTGCTGGAAAATCCGATTTATACGGGAACCATGGTGTATAACCGCATTGCCTACGATGAAACGTATCGAAAAATCGGGCAGAATCCACGTGGAGATTGGCGTATGGTACCGGACAGCCATCCGGCAATTATCAGCTGGGAACTGTTTGATGAAGTTTCCGCATTGCGGGAAGCCGAGCAAGCAATCAAGGAGGAGCGGAAAAAGTGGTGCAGACAGCGCAGAAAGAACAATCCGAACATTTTTAAAGGCAGAATATTTTGTAAAGAGTGCGGTGAAAAACTGGTTTGTCATTGGCAAAAGGATGGCTCGCTGTATTTTTACTGCTCACCTTGCCATGTTTCCATTTCAGAGAAAGACCTCTGGAACGGCATTAACAAGGAATTGCACCAGAGGTTAGAAGAACATAAGAATTTGAAAAAGCTGATACAGAAGAATTCTGGAAAAAGTAGCCTTGAAGCAAAGAAAGTAGCATTGAACCGTGAAATGGAACAGGTGTCGGGCAATATTGTTCGATTGGAATTGCAGAAGCGCGGCGGTTATGAACAGTATGTTCTCGGGAAAATATCAAAAGAAAAGTTTTTGGAATTAAAGCAGGGTGTAGAGAACGAAATTGAAGCACTCAAACAGTCAAAATCCGCAAAAGAGAAAGAACTGGCCGTTGTTCAAGAAGAATTGCAGCAGAAAAAACAGATTGCAGGCAACACAGAGGTCCTTTTAACGGCAGACAATCTGCAGCAGTGTGTAAAGAAAATCGAAGTGGACAGTAGGAAAATTACTTGCACGGAATTTGTGTTCTGACGGAAAAGGAGAACAGACAATGAAAGAGGAAATCTATGATGCCCGGACAGGGATGGAATATGTTTTGGTTGGCGATTATTACCTGCCAGCCTTGAAACTGCCACGGACTCGTCCGATTGGCCGTTGGGGGATGCTGCACAGGGCATACCTGAAACTGCGAAAACCAGCCTATTATCAGAGCCTGCTGTTGAGTGGAAAGCTGGACGCTGTTTTGGCAGATGTGGAAGAACAGGCCGCAGAGCGATATGAGGTTTTGATTGAGCAGATGAGTCAGCGGGAGGGCGTTTCAGAAAAACAGAAAGAAGAAAATCAGATGGAATGGGTACGCCGAATGAGCAATCTGGAAAATCGTGCAGCGGAAATTGTAAAGGAAGAGCTGATTTATTCATTTGAAGGGCGGTGAGCAGTAGATGATCGGAACCTATTACCGACTTTCCCTTGCGGACGAGGATGTGGGAACAGATAAGGCCGAAAGCAACAGCATTCAGGGCCAGCGCGGACTGGTAGAGGGGTACATCATGGCTCGCCCGGAATTGGCTGCAGAGCCGCGTCAGGAGTACGTAGACGATGGCTATTCCGGCACCTCTACAAGCCGTCCTGCGTTCCAGCGGCTGATTGAGGACGCGCAGGATGGAATGGTGAAAACAATTATTGTAAAAGACTTTTCCCGGTTTGCCCGTGACTATATCGAGGCAGGCGATTACATGGAGCGCATCTTCCCGCTGTTGGGCGTACGCTTTATCTCTGTCAACGATGGGTATGACAGTGGGATGCAAGCAGGGAACGATGTGCGAGGGTTGGAAGTAGCCATCAAGAACATCATCAACGCATCCTACAGCCGGGACCTTTCCGCTAAAATCGCAGCAGCCGACCATGTGATGCAGAAGAAAGGAATGTATCTCGGAGGATACCGCCCGTTCGGATTCCTGCCGGACCCGAATGACTGCCACAAGCTGATCCTCGACCCGGTAGCCAGCAAGTATGTGCGCCTGATTTTTGAACTGGCATTGCAGGGCAACAAGACGGGGAGCATCGCAAAAATCCTGAATGAAAAGCAGATCCCGACCCCGGCAGCGTATCATGTGGCGAAAAACCATGTGTACAGCGAGCAGAAAGCATGGGACTTGCAGCGCAGCCATTGGACTAGCGGAACGGTTTATCATGTCCTGAAAAATGAGAAGTATAAGGGCACCTACGTGGGGGCAAAATTCATTATGCCTGTTCCGTGCAAGCATCGGGTCCTGCGCGCTCCCATGGAACAGCAGGTACGAATTGAGGGCAGCCATGCCGCCATTGTGACCCCGGAAGAAT
>CALDLZ010000277.1 GCA_937915335.1 uncultured Faecalibacterium sp. | reverse complement strand
CTTCCCAAGTCTGCAAAGTCATCTTCTTTTCCGAGCGGTTTCGACATTGGCGGAATCTCAAAAATCAGCTCTGGCAGAATTTTTTCTGCCGCAGCACACAGCTTCAGCAGTTCCCGGCATTGGAACAAAACAGCAGTTCCTATACGGATGGTCTTACGGGAAGCACCTGCCGCCGCCTGTGCCTTTACGACCGCATCATTACATTTTTGGATAATCTCTTTCGCGTCCTGATAAAAGGATTCTCCGGCCGGGGTCAAGCGCACACCCCTATGGGTTCGCTCCAGCAGCTTCACCCCGCAGCGCTCTTCCAGTAGATTGATCTGCTGAATCACGGCGGACGACGAGATATAAAGCTGCTCCGCCGCTTTGAGAAAGCTGCCGGCATCCGCAACTTTTATAAACGTGTCCAGTTGTGGATTATACATATCGTTCCCTTTCAGATATAAGTTTAGCCTTAACACCATTATAATTTATCCAGACTTCTAATGCAAGCAGGACGATGATAAAATTGTCACAAGCAAAACAGAGGAGGTCAAAACAGAAATGGTAAAAAGCAAAACAGGAAGCGATATGACCGTGGGCAGTCCGTTCCGGCATATTCTCTTATTTGCGATTCCAGTATTCTTGAGCAATCTGTTCCAGCAGATCTATACCGTAGCAGATACGGCCATCGTCAGCAGGACACTGGGTGACCAGGCATTGGCGGCGGTGGGTTCGATCGGCTCTGTTAACTTTCTGATCCTCGGCTTCTGTAACGGGATGGGAATGGGCTTCGCAGTCCCGATCGCACAGTGTTTTGGCGCAAAGGATTATCCTGCCATGCGGCGGTATGCGGGAAATGCCGTGTGGGTCTACACGGTGATCTCCGTCATTTTCACAGTATCATCCGCCGCCCTGTGTATGCCGATTCTGAAAGTAACACAGACACCACCCGAAATCATTGAGATGGCCTATCGCTACCTGATCGTGATTTTTCTCGGGATTCCAGTTCAATTCGCCTATAACACACTGTCGGCCATGATCCGTTCCCTAGGGGACAGTAAAACTCCCCTGTATCTCCTGATCGCGGCATCCCTGCTCAATATTGCGCTCGACCTGATCTTTATTCTTTCTTTTTCACTGGGGACGATGGGTGCGGCACTGGCAACTGTACTTTCACAGCTTTTTTCAGTGGTTGGTTGTCTGGTTCTGATCCGGCTGCGGATCCCGGAACTCTGCCTTACAAAAGAAGACCTGCAGCCTCGGCGTAAGTATCTTTCAGGACTGATCAAAAATGGCCTGCCTATGGGACTTCAGATGTCCGTTACCGGCATCGGCAGTATCCTTTTACAGACTTCTGTAAACATGCTTGGTGCCACTGCCGTAGCATCTATTGTGGCCGCCGAGCGTATCTGCAACATGCTTGCGGTCGTGACCATGTCTCTTGGCAGTGCTATGACCGTCTATTGCGGTCAGAATCTGGGAGCAAGGCAGTACCAGCGAATCGAAACCGGCATTCAGACAGGTGTACTTACCGGTCTGGTGTTCAGCGGCGCGGCATTTCTCATTCTATGGCGTTTTGGACGCATCCTGGAACTAATTTTCCTGAATGCGGCTTCTGTAACGCTGATAGAAATGACCTATAAATATCTGTTTATCACAGCTGCTTTCCTTTGGGCGCAGTCTCTGATCTTTACCGTTCGCTTCTCCCTTCAAGGATTGGGCCGGGCTCAGATCGCCCTTGCCGCCTGTCTGCTTGAAATGATTGCCAGAAGCTCATTCGGCCTGTTCTTTGTTCCGAAATTCGGCTTTTCCGCTGCCTGCTTTTCTTCTCCGGCCGCATGGGTGATGGCAGACCTGCTTCTGGTTCCGGCATGTCTACTCATATTAAAACGTATGAAACACCTTTCTGCCGCCGAGCAGTGATAAGCGCCCTCCCACAAAACATGAAAAAGCCGTCCTGTTCCCAGCAGATTATTCTTCTGTCTGGAAACGGGGCGGTTTTTCTATCTCTTTTGATGTACGAAGATTTAAGCCCCGATGGCGGCGCACTTCTTTGCCAGCCAGTCACGCTCTTCTTCGGTCAGGCGGGGTGCCAGCTTCTCAAAGACCTCACGGTGGTAGGCGTTCAGCCAATCCAACTCGTCCTTGGTCAGGACACCGGGCACCACGGGAGAGGTGGCGATGGGCACGAAGGTCAGCGGACGGAAGGCCAGGAAGGTACCGTACTGATTGTCAGCCTTATGGTAGCACTCCAGCTCGTTCTCAATGCGGATGCCGACCTCACCGGCCTCATACACGCCCGGCTCGTCAGTGATGACCATGCCCGGCTGGAACACAGTGGTGTTGCGGCCGTTCAGGGCGTGGGGGCCCTCATGGACATTGCCCACAAAGCTAACGCTGTGGCCGGTGCCGCAGCGGTAATTGATGAGGTGCCGCCACAGGGGCTCACGGGCGATGGTATCCAGCATGTGGCCATCGCAATAGTTCAGCCAGATGGCCTTTGCGATGTCAATGTGGCACTGCAGCGTCCAGGTGTAGAACAGCTTCTCGTCCTCAGTCAGCTCGCCCAGCGGGTAGGTACGGGTGATATCAGTGGTGCCATCCAGATAGGTCGCGCCGCTGTCCACCAGCAGGAAGCCCTTGCGCTCCAGCTTGGCGTGATCTTCCTCGGTGGCGTGGTAGTGCATCATCGCAGCGTTTCCGCCGTAGGCGGCAATGGTGCCGAAGCTCTCCACAATGAACTTATCCTGTGCGGAGCGGTACTTGTGGAGGATCTCGTCCACGGTCAGCTCGGTCAGCTCTTCCCCTGCGGCCAGGCGCTCCTCCAGCTCCTTCTGGAACCGCACCATGGCGACGGCATCCCGCAGGTGGGCCTCACGGTCATGGTTCAGCTCCACCTCATTCTTCACGCCCTTCATGGGCAGCAGGGGGTCAGCCTCGTCCTTCACGGTCAGGGCGGCGTTGTTCTGCAGGGTCTCGTAAACGGCAAAGTTTACGGATGCAGGATCAGCCAGCACGGTCTGGGGCTCGGTCTCAGCGGCCAGGAACTTGAGCACGTCATCGTACTCGGCGATCTCCACGCCGTTTGCCTTGAGCTCGGCGGCGGCTTCCGCACCCAGACGGGCGGTGTTGATGAAGAGCACGGCACGGTCCGGGGTCACATAGCAGTAGGACATGGCGTAGGGGGTGCACCGGATATCCATAGCACGCAGGTTCAGCAGCCAGGCCAGATTGTCCAGCTTGCCCACCAGCTGTGCGGTGCAGCCCAGCTCCTTGAGCTTTGCACGCAGACGCTCCAGCTTCTCAGCAGGGGAGAAGCCTGCGTACTCCTTGGGCAGGAGCCATGCGGGGGTGGCGGGCAGAGCGGGACGGCCCTCGGTCCACAGCTCATCCTCGAGGTTCAGGGTCTTGATGGTGCCCTTCTTGGCATCCAGCGCCTTCTGCACGCCGCGCACCAGACCGCAGGAAGCGGTCAGGCCGCACAGGCCCAGCACGCCGCCCTCGGGCAGCACCTTGCCGCAGTATTCCTCGACGGTGGGCACGCCCGGCTCACCCATCCGCATCAGCTGGATCTCGGTACCGGCGATCTCCTTTTCCGCCTGCACAAAGTAGCGGCCATCCGCCCAGACAGCGCTCTCGGTGGGGGTAACGACGAAATTGGAATTCTCGCCGTGGAAGCCGGAGAAATAGGTCAGGGAAGTATAATGGTCCGGCAGATACTCGCTGGAATGCGGGTCGCCCACCGGGATCAGATAAACGTCCACGCCGTTTGCCTTCATGGCAGCCCGCAGGGCGGCCAGACGCTCGGGAACCGTGTTCATGCTCATAATAAAAAGCCTTCTTTCTTACATCCATCTGCCGGAAAAACGTCCGGCGGCGGTGGTTTGCTGTGTCTTATTGTACCATCACTCAGAGAAGAATGCAATTCGTTGATAACGAAAAAGCCCCTGCCGGAGCGTTGACGCACAGGCAGGGGCTTTGCAATTGCAGTTACTGCTCGTTCTTCTTCGCCAGATCCCTGGTGTACAGGGCGCGGGTGGCGTTGAGGACAGCCAGCACCATGACACCGACATCGGCGAAGATACCGGTCCACATGGAAGCCTTACCGATGGCGACCAGCAGCAGGCAGGCGAACTTGACAACCAGAGCAAACACGATGTTCTCGTAGACGATGCGGTTGGTGCGGCGGGCAATGCCCATGGCCAGCGCGATCTTGGCGGGGTCATCATCCATCAGGACGATATCAGCGGCCTCGATGGCGGCATCAGAGCCCAGAGCGCCCATGGCGATGCCCACATCAGCACGGGACAGAACGGGGGCATCGTTGATGCCGTCGCCCACAAAGGCAAGGTTCTCCTTGGGGCCCTTGGAAGCGATCAGCTTTTCGATCTGATCGACCTTATCGCCGGGCAGCAGGCCGGCATGGTACTCATCCAGCCCTAGCTCGTTGGCCACAGCCTTTGCCACAGGCTCCGCGTCACCGGTCAGCATGACCGTCTTGCGGACACCGGCGGCCTTCAGGCCCTTGATGGCCTTGGCGCTGTTGGGCTTGACCACATCGGAGATGAGCAGATAGCCTGCATACTTTCCCTCAATGGCCACATGGACGATGGTGCCGGGCTCGGTGACTTCGGGGGCGTTCAGCTCCAGCTTTGCCATCAGACGGGCATTGCCGGCGGCGACGGTCTTGCCATCCACCTTTGCAGTCACGCCGTGGCCGCCCAGCTCCTGCACATCGGTAACACGATTGGAATCGATTTCCTTGCCGTAGGCGTTCTTGATGCTCAGGGAGATGGGGTGCTTGGACCAGCTCTCGGCCAGAGCGGCGGCTTCCACCAGTTCGTCCTCGGTCACGCCATGTTCGGGGTGGATGCCCACCACCTTGAAGGTGCCCTGGGTCAGGGTGCCGGTCTTGTCAAACACAACGATGCCGGTGCGGGCCAGCTCTTCCAGATAAGTGGAACCCTTGACCAGAATGCCACAGGTGGAGGCTCCACCAATGCCGCCGAAGAAGCTCAGAGGAATGGAGATGACCAGAGCGCAGGGGCAGCTGATGACCAGGAAGGTCAGGGCACGGTAGACCCAGTCGCCGACACGGGCGGGCTGGCCCATCAGCAGCAGAATGATGGGGGGAATAAAGGCCAGTGCCAGTGCGCCGTAGCAGACGGCGGGGGTGTAGACACGGGCAAAGCGAGTGATGAAGTTCTCGGCGCGGGCCTTCTTCATGCTGGAATTTTCCACGAGATCAAGGATCTTGGAAACGGTGGATTCACCGAACTCCTTGGTGGTCCTAACCTTCAGCAGGCCGGTCATGTTCACGCAGCCGCTAATGACCTCATCGCCTGCCTGCACATCCCGGGGCAGGCTCTCGCCGGTCAGGGCGGCAGTGTTCAGGGCGGAGGTACCCTCCACGATCACACCATCGATGGGCACACGCTCGCCGGGCTGGACCACGATCACGGTGCCGATCTCGACATCATCGGGGTCCACCTGCTCCAGCTTTCCATCCTCATCCTCGATGTTGGCGTAGTCGGGGCGGATGTCCATCAGAGCGGAAATATTCTGGCGGCTCTTGCCCACAGCCACGCTCTGGAACAGCTCGCCGATCTGATAGAAGATGATAACGGCGCAGCCCTCGACGTAATCGCCCAGCGCAAACGCGCCCACGGTGGCGACAGCCATCAGGAAGCACTCATCGAAAGGCTGACGGTTCTTGATGCCCTTGAAGGCCTTGCGCAGGACATCCCAGCCTACCACCAGGTAGGGGATGCAGTAAAGCGCCATCTCCACCGGAGTGGGGAAAGCAGGCAGCAGCTTGAGGATCGCGACCAGCACCACAGAAATGATGATCCGGTACAGGGTCTTTTTCTGCTTCTTATTCATACAGAACTCTCCTTTTTTCCTGTTTTCTGGGCCGCATCCGCTGCGGCGGGCGCGGGGAATTCAACACGTTTTCCCCGAAATGCAGGCTTTTCCACGTTTTCCCCCCGTGTTTTCCACGGACTTTTCCCGAAAAAATCCTGCTTTTTCGCGTTTCTTTTTGCACTTTTCCGCAAAGAGTGTTGAAAACCCGGTGGAAACTGTTGAAAACCCGTTTTCTTTTCCACAGTTTTCCTGCCGCAGGGCAAGCTCATTCTTCTGCCGAAAAACACGTCGCAAAAAGCTCCCCCGCAGGGGAGCCGGAAGGGAGTTTGTGAGCCCTGCTTTCTCAAATGTCAAAAATCTCGCAGTCGTCCTCGACCTTCTTGCAGGCAGCCAGAACATTGACCATGGTATCATGGGGGTCCGCACCCTCAGCGAACTCGACCTTCATCTTCTGGGTCATAAAGCTGACGGTAGCCTGTGCCACGCCTGCAACGGTGTTGGCGGCATCTTCCATTTTCTGAGCGCAGTTTGCGCAGTCAACTTCGATCTTATAGCTCTTCTTCATAATAAATACCTCCAGTTATTCTTCGATGTGATCCATGCCCAGCGACAGAATGCTTCTCACATGGTCATCATCCAGTGCATAGTAAACGGTTTTGCCATCCCGGTGGAAGCGCACAAGCTTGGTGTCCTTGAGCACCCGGAGCTGGTGGCTCACTGCGGATTGGCTCAGCTGCACCGCATTGGCGATGTCCTGCACGCAAAGCTCGTTGTCATGCAGCGCGTACAAGATCTTGATGCGGGTGGAGTCGCCGAACACCCGGAACAGGTCGGCCAGCTCATACAGCACCTCGTCATCCGGCATCACCACCGGATCGCCTGCGGCGCTCTGCACGCCGGGGTCTTTTGCTTCTGGCATCACGGCATCTCCTTTCTTCATTATATGAACGTTTGTTCATGTGTTCATGTTATCACACTGATAGACCCCTGTCAAGGGGTTTTCCAAAGATTTTTGCCTGCCTTTCAAAAAGCGCAAAACAAACCGCAAAACGCAAGAAATTTGCAGTTTCAATTTGCAAGCAGCGGGCGTTTTGGGCAAAGAACAAGCCGCCCTGTCCGGTAGGGACGGGGCGGCCTTTCTCCGCAGCTCATTTTCTCTTTTTGCGCCGGGCGTCTGCCGCGACCCACGGCAGATACATCAGACACAGCGCCACCGCAATGGCGGGCAGAAAGCCCAGGATATAATATTTTTCGCCCAGCAGGCTCGTAAACACACTGGTGATGACATTGCCGTAGGGATTGTTCAGAAAGTAGAAATTGGTATTCAGGGACTTATTCAAGAAGTAAATGGGCAGAGCGGAACCGAACAGGAACGCCAGCACCTGCGGGACACGACGGACGCTGGGGCGGTAGCCGCCCACCACCAGCAGAACCGGGTAGAGCACCAGCAGGGCATGGATGCTGATCGAGTGCAGGTTGATGAGCGTCCACCAGGAGGGCACATCCAGCCAGCTGGGGCAGAGCAGGGCCAGTGCCGCACCGGGGATGCAGAGAGCGTAGAGCTCCTCCTTGCACCAGTCCTGATCGGTGAGGGTGTTGTACAGACAGACGAACACATTGATGCTGCACAGGTGGAGGGGCAGATAGCTCCAGTTCCACTGGCCGGTCAGGGCCATGCCCAGCAGCAGGGCGGCTTCGTCAGCCAGCAGGGCAATGGTAACACCCACAAGGATCCGCCGCCGGGCAGGGGCCGAACTGCGGCGGTACCACAGGGCCATCCCCACAATGAACACCAGCGAGAGGGCCAGTTCGATCAGATGGATCTTCCCGTACAGCGGGTAGCACCGGAAGTCCGGGCCAAGCTCCACATGGGTGATATCGTAAGATTTCCAGAAATCGTTCATGTTTTTCCATCCCTTTCGCCCCAATAATACCGCAAATTACACCAAACGGAAAGAGTTTTACAGAAAAAACCGCCCAAACAGGTGCATCCCCGCCGAAAGTGTGGTATTCTAACAATGTATCTGAGATTTTTGCCTGCGGGCATTTTAGAAAGGATGTATTTCTTATGTTACATGTCGGAATCCATGGCGAGCAGAGCGTCGCCGTTACCGCCGAAAACACGGCCAAGACCATGGGCAGCGGCACGCTGGACGTGTTCGCCACCCCCGCACTGGTGGCGCTGGCCGAAAAGACCTGCTGGATGAGCGTTGCCGCCGAGCTGGACGAGGGCTGCGGCACCGTGGGCACCCGGCTGGAACTGGATCACAGCGCCCCCACCCCCGTGGGCATGACTGTGACCTGCGAAAGCGAGCTGACTGCGGTTGATGGCCGCAAGCTGGTGTTCAAGGTCTCCCTGCACGACGAGAAGGGCCCCGTGGGCGGCGGCGTGCACGAACGGTTCATCATCAATAACGCCAAGTTCGCCGCGAAGGCAGAGAGCAAAAAGGGTTAACAGCCTCACCCTCTCAGTCAGCGCCGTTGGCGCTGCCAGCTCCCCCAAAGGGGGAGCTCTTGGCATTGTGGGCAGGCTGTCCGTGCACATACAACGGTAGTTTGTCCTCTTCCATCACCTGCGCTTCCACCTTTTGCTGGGCGGCTTGCAGCAGACGGATGGCCTGTTCGTTGGCGCGGAACAACTCAAAATACAGCGCTTTATAGTCCGGCGTGGCAGCGGCCCCCTTTCTTTTCGGGATAGGGATAGTCTGCCCCGGGCTTAGACAAAAAATCAGACGAGGAATCATTTATGAAAAAGACGAATCTCTCCTGGGTCGGTGCCCTGCTGGTGTTTGCACTGCTGCTGTGGTGCACCGCCGCCACGCCGGGCACCATTGCCGACCCTGCCAGCTATTCCCCCGCCGTGTACAGCTCGGCCTTATCCCTGCTGCCGCCGGTGGTGGCGATCGTATTGGCCCTGAACACCAAGGAGGTCTACACCTCCCTGCTGGTGGGCATTGCCACCGGTGCCCTGCTCTTTGCCAACGGCAATCTGGAGCTGGCCCTGAACACCCTGTTCTTCAACGAGGACGGCGGCATGGTGGCCAAGCTCTCCGACAGCAGCAATGTGGGCATCCTGGTCTTTCTGGTGATGCTGGGCATTCTGGTGGCCCTGATGAACAAAGCCGGCGGTTCCGCCGCCTTTGGCCGCTGGGCCTCCACCCACATTCACACCCGTGCCGGTGCCCAGTTCGCCACCCTCATTCTGGGCGTGCTGATCTTTGTGGATGACTACTTCAACTGCCTGACCGTGGGTTCTGTCATGCGCCCTGTCACCGACCGGCAGAAGGTCTCCCGTGCCAAGCTGGCCTACCTCATCGACTCCACCGCCGCGCCTGTCTGCATCATCGCGCCGGTGTCCAGCTGGGCCGCCGCCGTCACGTCCAGCGTGCCCGAAGGTTCCGGCATCAACGGCTTTACCATGTTCTTGCGCACCATTCCTTATAATTATTACGCCATCCTGACCCTCGTGATGAGCCTGTTCCTCATCTTCACCGGGGCCGACTTCGGTTCCATGAAGACCCACGAGGACAACGCCCGGGCAGGCGACCTCTTCACCACGTCCGACCGCCCCTATGGCGACGATGTGGACACCGGCGACGAGACCCACGGCCACGTCGTCGATCTGGTAGCCCCGGTGCTGGTGCTGATCGCGGCCTGCATCTTCGGCCTGATCTACACCGGCGGCTTCTTCAATGGCGTGGACTTCATCACCGCATTCTCCGACTGCAACGCTTCCGCTGGTCTGGTGCTGGGCAGCAGCATTGCCCTGATGTTCACCTTCGTGTTCTACCGTGTCCGCAGCGTGATGACCTTCCAGGACTTCGCCGCCTGCATCCCCGAGGGCTTCAAGGCCATGGTCAGCCCCATGCTGATCCTGACCCTTGCCTGGACGCTGTCCGGCATGACCAACCTGCTGGGTGCCAAGTATTACGTCGCCAACCTGCTCAGCGGCTCTGCCGCCGCCCTGCAGTACCTGCTGCCGGTCATCATCTTCCTGGTGGCAGTGTTCCTGGCCTTTGCCACCGGCACCTCCTGGGGCACCTTCTCCATCCTCATCCCCATCGTCTGCCATGCTTTCCCGCAGGGTGAGATGCTGGTGGTCTCCATCGCCGCCTGCCTGTCCGGTGCCGTCTGCGGTGATCACTGCTCGCCCATCTCCGATACTACCATCATGGCATCCGCCGGTGCCCACTGCAGCCATGTGAACCATGTGTCCACCCAGCTGCCCTATGCCGTCACAGCCGCTTCCTGCGCCGCTGTCTGCTATGTCATCACCGGCCTGACCCAGATGTTCCTGGGCAGCAGTGCCAGCCTGTGGACCTCTCTCGTCCTGCTGGCCGTCGCCATCGCGCTGGAGCTGGTGGTGCTGAATGTTCTGCGTGTAAAGCTGGGCAAAAAGTCCAAAGCGTGATATACTAAAAGAAATTGAGATATCAAAGGAGACTGCACTATGCTCGAAAAGGCATTCAATGACGTCTATACCAAGTTCAAGCTCCACTTCTACCAGAACGTGTTTCAGCGCTTCGCCACCCGCGAAGCGACCCTGACCACCGTGGAGTCCTTCTGCATGGAGGGCATCATGGCCATGGGGGAGCCCACCATTGCGGAGTTTTCCCGCATGATGCAGATCTCCACACCCAACGCGGCGTATAAAATCGGTTCTTTGGTACGGAAAGGATATGTCGAGAAGATCCAGTCCACCACCGACCGCCGGGAATACCACCTGCGCCCCACCCAGAAATACATCGATTACTACAACATCAGCTACTCTTACCTGAGCACTGTCGTCAAACGTGTGCACGAGCGTTTTTCCGAAGAGGACGTGAACAAACTGGAAGAAATGCTGACCATCATCAGCAATGAGCTGATGCCGGAGTTGGAACTGAAAAACGCGCCTGCTGTCTCGGAAGAGAAGTAACAGATATCGCCCGCCTTTCCCTTAACATTGAAAGGAGCCTCCCATGAAGCCTGCTGTTTTCCCTCGCCCGCTCGTTTACGAGGTTCTGCCCGGTACCTGTCCGGCACCCGCTGCCGTAGCCCTGCCGCCGGAATTTTCTGCTTTGCAGCCCGTGCTTGCCACGGCGCTGGGCCGGGCTCTGCCGGTGGGGCAGGGCACTGTCACCGTGACAGTGGATCCTGCTCTGGCCGCTGAGGAGTACGACTTGACCGTGGCCCCGGAGGGCATTCGCGCCGCCGCCGCCACCCAGCGCGGCGCATACTACGCTCTGGTCACACTGGGTCAGCTGCTGGCCGCCGGGGGCGCTCTGCCCGCCTGCCACATCCACGACGCGCCCGCCCTGCCGGTGCGCGGCATGATGCTGGATATCAGCCGGGGCAAGGTCGCCACGCTGGCCGACCTCTGCGCCCTGGTGGACCGGCTCTCCCGCCTGAAATACAACCAGTTCCAGCTCTACATCGAGGGCTTTTCCTTTGCTTACCCGTCCTACCCGCAGGTGTGGCAGGACAAAATGCCCCTCACCCCCGACGAGGTAAAGTATTTGGATGCCTACTGCAAGGCCCGGTTCATCGAGCTGGTGCCCAACCAGAACAGCCTGGGCCATATGATGCCCTGGCTGGCGCGCCCCGAATTCGCCCACCTGGCCGAATCCGACCACGGCATGGCCCTGATGGGAATGCAGATGCCCTGCTCCACCATGGATCCCCACGATCCCGGCAGTCTGCAGCTGGTGGAGCGGATGATGGACGACCTGATGCCCTGCTTCACCTCTAACTGGTTCAACGTGAATCTGGACGAGCCCTTTGAGCTGGGCACCGGCAAGAGCAAGGCTGATGCCGAGGCCCGGGGCGTGGCCGCCGTTTATCTGGACTACACCAAGGCCCTGCACAAGGCTGTAACCGCCCGGGGCAAAAAGATGATGATGTGGGGCGACATCCTGTTCAAGCACCCGGAAGCCCAGAAAGACCTGCCGCAGGACATCATGGTGCTGGATTGGGGCTATGAGGATATCACTCCTTTTGAGGCTCACGCCGCCGTTATGGAGGAGCAGAGCCGCGCCTTCCTGTGCTGCCCCGGCACCTCCACATGGACGACCCTGACCGGCCGCACCGATAACATGCTGGCCAACATCCGCAACGCCGCCGATGCCGCCATCCGCCACAGGGGACAGGGTGTTCTGCTGACCGAGTGGGGCGACAACGGCCATCTGGAATATGAGCCCCTCAATGACCCTGCCATTGCCTGGAATGCCGCCTGCGCCTGGGGCCGCACCGACACCACCGAGGAAGAGCTGGCGGCCTATGTGAACCGCTTCATCTACCACGATGCCGCCGGGCAGGCCGCACAGTTCGTGCTGGAGCTGGGCCGCTGCAACCGTTACGAAGAGTTCTTCATGCTCAACATGACCATCGCCAGCCTGAACATGAACTGCGGCCTGCTGCCTGCGGGCGTGTTCGCCCAGCAGCTGGAGCTCGTCGTAAGCCAGCTGGCGCAGTTTACCAGTGAAAAGGACTTTGAGCCCATCCTCGCCCGCTGCAAGAACCGCCATGCCTTCGATTATGATGGTTTCTGCCAGCATCTGTCCGCTCTGCGTGATACGGTAAACAAGCTTGACCTTCAGGGCACCGATGCGGCGCTGATACGGGCTGAGTTTGAGAATATTCTGCGCTTTGTGGAGGTTGGCTTTGGTGTTCATCAGCTGAATGTTGCCACCCTGTCCGACGCAGAACGTACCGCACTGGCGGCCAAGCTCTCCGCCACCGCAAAGCAGGCATTGCGTGCGCATTCCACCCTCTGGGTCGCCCGCAACCGCCTGTGCGGCATGGATGGCAGCACCGCCGCCTTTGCCCGTGCCATCCCCCAGCTGGATGCACTGGCCGGGGCCCGGTAAGGTGAAAACGCTGCTTGTCCTCCGGCACTCCCTCCCACAGAAGGGTGTGGGTGCCGACCCGCCGCTTTCGCCCGAGGGCCTTGTCCTGGCCCGCCAGCGGTTCCAGACCGCTTCCTTTGCGCAGGTAGATGCCGTGTATGCCTCGCCCGCTCTGCGGGCTCTGCAGACCGCCCAGCAGCTGGGCAGACCTGTCTATCCCGATATTCGCCTTGCCGAGCGCCGCACCGGCGATACCACCGGGCAGGACGCATCCTTCTGGGCACACCAGTATGCCGCCCCTGATTTCAAGAACCCCGACGGGGAATCCCTCAACGAGACCCGCGTCCGCATGACGGCCTGCATCCGGGAAATCCTGGCCAACCTTCCGGATGGCCAGACCGCCCTTATCGTCACCCATGCCACCGCCCTTTGCAGTTGGCTCATGGGCTTTTGCGAAGTGACCGTGCTTGACGCTGAACGGAAGCTGCGAAGGGTCACGTTTCAAGGGGAAGCTGTGTTGGAAGGGGCCATTGAGCCGGTTGGCGGGGTAGAGGTAAGGGTGGAGGGAAACGAGCCAGTTGGGATCGTTTCCCTGTAAAATCATCGCGGCGGGCGATCACATCCGCGCTCTGCATGACCGAC
>CALDLZ010000276.1 GCA_937915335.1 uncultured Faecalibacterium sp. | reverse complement strand
ATCCGACATCAGCGACCAGCTTCTGAAAGATTTCCTCGATATGGATTCCAGCCAGATTGTCACCATGCACATTCAGAGTGTCGATCAGAACAAAGCCATCAAAACCGTCAAGCGCACGATTACGGAACTTGACCGCAGCACCATCGAGGAGCAGAAAAAGGCCATCCGTTCCGGGTATGATATAGACATTCTTCCGTCAGATTTGAAAACCTACGGCAGAGATGCCAAGGCTTTGCTGAAAGAATTGCAGAGCCAGAATGAGCGGATGTTCTTGGTGACATTCCTCGTGCTGAACACCGGGCGCACCGAGCAGGAATTGGAGAACAATGTTTTTCAGGCATCCAGCATTGCGCAGAAGCATAACTGCAATCTGTGCAGACTGGACTACCAGCAGGAACAGGGGCTTATGTCCTCTCTGCCGCTGGCAGACTGCCAAATCGAGATTCAGCGCGGCCTTACCACCAGCAGCACAGCTATTTTCATTCCGTTTACCACGCAGGAATTATATCAGGCGGGCAAGGAATCCCTGTATTATGGCCTGAACGCCCTTTCCAATAACTTGATTATGGTGGATAGAAAGAAGTTGAAGAATCCGAACGGCTTGATTCTCGGCACTCCCGGCTCTGGCAAAAGTTTCACGGCAAAGCGTGAAATCGCCAACGCATTTCTCGTGACAGACGATGATATTATTGTGAACGACCCAGAAGGAGAGTATTCGCCGCTGGTGAACCGCCTGAAAGGTCAGGTCATTAAAATCTCGCCAAACAGCACCCAGTTCATCAACCCCATGGATATTAACGCCAACTATTCGGAGGAAGATAACCCACTGTCCTTAAAAGCGGACTTTATTCTTTCCCTGTGCGAACTGGTGGTCGGCGGCAAGGAAGGTCTGCTCCCGGTGGAAAAGACAGTCATCGACCGCTGTGTGCATCTGATTTATCGGAAATATTTTGCTGACCCGCGCCCAGAGAATATGCCGATTCTGGAGGACTTGTATAACGCCCTGCTCCAGCAGGATGAAAAAGAAGCCCACCATGTCGCCACGGCGTTGGAAATCTACGTCAAGGGCAGTCTGAACCTGTTCAACCACAGAACTAATGTGAACGTCAACAACAGAATCGTCTGCTACGACATTAAGGAACTCGGCAAGCAGATGAAAAAGCTCGGTATGCTT
>CALDLZ010000275.1 GCA_937915335.1 uncultured Faecalibacterium sp. | reverse complement strand
ACCGACCCTTTTTCTACAAGATTTGCCGTTGCCGAATTTAAGGTGGCGGCAGGAAAGCAGATTCATCATAGTTGTATTCTCCTAGAGTGGAAAGCATTACGGAAATGGACTTTTATTTGTTCCTGCCCGATTCGGTGTGTGTTTTTATGTTCAATAGGCGGTATTTTCTGAAAACGCAACCAAATTGCAAAAAATGTTACAATTTTCTCATCAAAAAGGGCGGTTTCCCATTGACAGGCTTGTTATAATAGGAGTGTAAGATTTTTGAGCCAGCACTCCGCGGCTCTGATTGCTGAACAGCCCGTTGCGGGCTTTTGTGTAAAAAGAAAGAGGCAAACAGCATTATGACCAAAATTGACATTTTTTCCGGCTTCCTGGGTGCCGGTAAAACGACCCTGATCAAGAAGCTCATCAAGGAATCCTTTGCGGGCCAGAAGGTGGTCCTGATCGAGAACGAGTTCGGCGAGATCGGCATCGACGGCGGTTTCCTGAAGGAGTCCGGTATTCAGATCAACGAGCTGAACGCAGGCTGCATCTGCTGCTCTCTGGTGGGCGATTTCCGCGCCGCCCTGCAGCAGGTGGTGGAGCAGTATCACCCCGACCGCATCGTGATCGAGCCCTCTGGTGTGGGCAAGCTGAGCGATGTGACCCGTGCCGTGGAGGGCGTGGCTGAGCATCTGGATGTCCAGCTGAACAGCTTTGTCACCGTGGCCGATGTCAACAAGGTCAAGATGTATATGAAGAACTTCGGTGAGTTCTACGATGACCAGATCAGCCACGCAAGCTGCATCATCCTGAGCCGCACCCAGAATGCCAGCGAGGAGAAAATCGCTGCTGCCGTCGCTATGCTGCGTGAGAAGAACCCCACCGCCACCATCGTCACCACTGCATGGGATGCCCTGACCGGTGAGCAGATCCTGAACGCCATGTCCACCAAGGATGATT
Source organism: uncultured Faecalibacterium sp. (assembly GCA_937915335.1). GTDB lineage: Bacteria > Bacillota > Clostridia > Oscillospirales > Ruminococcaceae > Faecalibacterium. Next base: position 1,697 of record CALDLZ010000275.1, on the reverse strand, counting down.
TCAAGGCTGAACTGATCGCCATGGCTGCCAAGGCCAACGAGGAGCACGCCGAGGAAGACGAGGAAGAAGAGCACGAGCATCATCACCACCATTACGACGAGAACGGTGTGTGCAGCTGCGGCCACCATCATCACGACGATGACGACGGTGATGATGAAGATGAACACGAGCACCACCATCACCACGACCATGAGGATGAGGAGCACGACGAGCATTGCTGCCATCATCACCATGACCACGATGACGATGATGACCATGACGAGCATGAGCATGAGCATCACCACTATGATGAGGATGGTCACTGTAGCTGCGGCCATCACCATCATCATCACCACGATCACGATGCCGACGAGGTGTTTACCAGCTGGGGTGTCGAGACCGCTAAGAAGTTCAGCAAGGCGGACATTGAGCACGCGCTGACCGAGCTGGACGGTGGCAAGTACGGCGTGATCCTGCGCTCTAAGGGCATCGTGGACGGCGGTGCGGACGGCTGGCTGGAGTTCGACTATGTTCCTGGCGAGTGGGAAGTGCGTCAGCGCGGTGCTGACGTGGGCGGCAAGCTGGTCGTCATCGGCTCCAAGCTGGATGAAAAGGCCATCGCCGAGCTGTTTGGCTGCTAAAAGTGTAAGGAGAAAAACCAATTATGGCAAACGAGATCCCGGTTTACCTGTTTGTGGGCTTCCTCGAAAGCGGCAAGACCAAGTTCATTCAGGAAACCTTTGAAGACCCCAACTTCGATTCCGGTGACAAGACCCTGCTGCTGGTCTGCGAAGAGGGTGAGGAAGAATATAACGAGAAGAAGTTCGCCTTCCCCGGTGTGACCTTGAAGGTCATCGAGGATAAGGCAGAGCTGAACCCCCAGAACCTGGCCAAGCTGGAGAAGGAATCCGGCGCGGGCCGCGTGGTCATCGAGTACAACGGCATGTGGCTGCTGCAGGATCTGGCAAACAACCTGCCCGAGAACTGGATCGTCTACCAGTGCATCGCCACGGCAGACGGCACCACCGCCCTGACTTACGCCCGTGATAACTCCATGCGTGCCCTGATGCTGGATAAGATCGCCCGCAGTGAGCTGATCGTGTTCAACCGCGCCGAGGCTGTCAATAACGACGCGGCCCGCCAGGAGCTGCACAAGCTGGTGCGTCAGGCATCCCGCAAGTGCGATATCGCCTATGAGTTCGCCGACGGCAGCGTGGCTTATGATGATATCCCCGACCCGCTGCCCTTCGACCTGAACGCCCCCGTTGTCGAGATCGGTGATGACGATTACGGCATCTGGTATATGGACTGCCAGGACGAGCCCCAGAAGTATGCGGGCAAGACCGTCAAGTTCCTGGCACAGGTTTGCCAGACCAACCGTGCCGGCAAGAACAGCTTTGTGCCCGGCCGCTTCGCCATGACCTGCTGCGTGCAGGATATCCAGTTCGTGGGCTTCCCCTGCAGCTACGACGGCTACAAGGCATTGGAGCAGCGTGCCTGGGTCACTGTGACCGCCAAGGTCAATTACAAGTTCCACAACATCTACCGCGGCAAGGGCCCGGTGCTGACCGCCATTTCGGTGGAGCCCGCCGAAAAGCCGCAGAATGATGTCGTAACATTCTCTTAAACCCCATCTTATAAGGGAGGACTTCACCATGAAAACTCTGTTCCGTGTTCTGGGTGCCGCAGCCGCCGTGGCTGTTACCGGTGCCGCCATC
>CALDLZ010000274.1 GCA_937915335.1 uncultured Faecalibacterium sp. | reverse complement strand
CAAGCAGCCCCGTGACGCCATCTGGAAGAGCGTGGCTCTGCTGACCGAGGATCGCCGTGCCACCGGCATCATGGGTGTGCTGAGCGTAGCCGATAACATCTCCATTGCATCGCTGGACGCTCTGCGTAAGGGCCCCATCATGCTGGATGACAAGAAGATCTTGAACCTGGTGGCAACCAATAAGGAAAAGATGGCCATCAAGGTGCCCAGCCCCAAGACCCAGATCAAGAGTCTGTCCGGCGGCAACCAGCAGAAGGTGCTGATCGCCCGCTGGCTGGCCAACAACCCCGATGTCCTGATTCTGGACGAGCCCACCCGCGGCATCGACGTTGGTGCAAAGTATGAGATCTACTGCATCATCGCCGACCTGGCCAAGCAGGGCAAGAGCATTATTATGATCTCCTCCGAAATGAGCGAGATCATTGGTATGTCTAATCGCGTCATGGTCATGTGCGATGGCCGCATCACCGGCTTCATCGACGGTAAGGACGCGACCCAGGAGAACATCATGGAGCTGGCTACCCAGTTTGAGACCGCGCCCGAAAAGGCAGCGGCCAATCAGTAAACAAGGAGGCTGTCTATTGTGGAAGCTACCAAGAAATTAAGCGGTAAAACCGTAACGAAATGGTTGAGCAACAACGCCATTATCGTCCTGATGCTGCTCGTCTCTCTGATCGTCGGCATCATTCACCCCAACTTCTTTGCACGTGCAAACCTGATCAACCTGTTCAAGAACGTGTCCATCCGCTACATCATCGCGCTGGGCATCTCCGGCTGTCTGATCACCACCGGTAACGACCTGTCCGCAGGTCGTCTGGCTGGTTTCGCCGCCTGCCTGGCCTGCATCTTTGCGCAGACCGAGGGTGCTGCCGGTAAGTTCTATCCCAACATCCCTACCCTGCCTACCCCCGTGGTGTTCATCCTGGTCATCGCCATCTGTGCTGTCGTGGGTCTGTGCAACGGTCTGGTCGTTTCTTACCTGAAGGTTCAGCCTTTCATCGCTACCTTGGGTATGCAGCAGGTCGTCTACGGTATCTGCCTGGTCTACACCGGCGGTACTCCTATCGGCTCCCTGAACAAGAACTTCACCTCTCTGGCTTCCAACACCATCATCGGCATTCCTGTCCTGATCTGGATTGCTCTGGTCGTGGCTCTGTGCTTCTGGTTCCTGTACAACAAGACCCGTCACGGCAAGTACATGTACGCCATCGGCGGCAACGAGGCTGCTGCTGAGGTGGCTGGTGTCAACGTCAACGCTACCAAGATCCGCATCTACATCCTGGCTTCCTGCATGTTCGGTCTGGCAGGCTGCCTGCTGGCTGCAAAGTCCGGCGGCGCATCCGTCAACACCGCGCAGGGCTACGAGCTGGACGCTATCGCTGCTTCCACCATCGGCGGTGTCTCCACCACCGGCGGTGTCGGCACCGTGCCCGGCATTCTGGTCGGCGTTCTGGTCTTTGAGCTGATGAAGGTCGCTCTGCAGTTTATGAACGTCAACTCCTCCTACACCTATATCGTTCAGGGCCTTGTCATCATCGTGGCTGTGGCTATCGATATCCGCAAGTACCTGGCAAAGAAGTAATCCCAGTAACACTACAAAGGCCCTCTCCGGCTTCGGAGGGGGCCTTTTCTTGCGTTTAGGAGATTGTTTCACTTCTCTTTTTCGATTTCCCGGTACAGCCATTCCAACGCGTCGGAGATGCCGCCCAGCTGGTCAATGAGCTTTTCCCGCACTGCCTTTTTGCCGTCCAGCACTGTGCCCACGTCCATCACCAGCTCCCCGGTGCGAAGCATGAGCTCGGAGTAGCGCTCGGCGGTGATACCGCTGTGGCCCGCCACAAAGCCCGTGATGCGCTCCTGCATCTGCTCAAACCAGCGCATGGTCTGGGGCACGCCCAGGATCATGCCGGAGTGGCGGACAGGATGCACCGTCATGGTGGCGGTGGGTACAATAAAGCTGCGGCGGGCGCTGACAGCCAGTGGAATGCCGATGGAGTGCCCGCCTCCCAGCACCACGGTGGCGCTGGGCTTGGAGATGCTGGCAATGAGCTCAGCCAGCGCCAGCCCGGCCTCCACGTCCCCGCCCACGGTATTGATGAGCACCAGCAGCCCCTCCACGGCGGGGTCCTCCTGCACGGCC
>CALDLZ010000273.1 GCA_937915335.1 uncultured Faecalibacterium sp. | reverse complement strand
GAGCTTGATGACTTCCGCCCACTGCGGGAAGGGATTTACCCCTGCCGCCGCTACTTTGCGGGGCTTGTTCAGTTCCGGATCAGCGGTATACTCCGGTTTGGGTTCCGGCTGAGGCTGTACTGCAGGCGCTTCCTGTGGGGCCACAGACTCTTCTCTCTGCGGCGGAGCTGCCGGAGCAGTTTCCTCCCAGGGTGGGGGTGCATCAGAAGTTACCGGCGGTTCCTCTGGCAGGGGCGGCAGATCATCCTCTGCTGGAGCTGCTGCTTCCTGTTGAGGCAGCTCTGCCGGTTGCCGCGCCGGAATCGGTTCCGCCTGCGGAACAGGCTGAGTTTCCGGGGCTTTTTCCTCTGCCGGAACTGGCGCTACAACAGGCACTTCCTGTACCGGGGACATGGGTGCGCTCACAAAGGGCTTGACCGATGCGGAAGCAAATGGCTTTGGTGCTTCCTGCACAGAACCCGCCTGCCGGGCAGAAACGGCAGGCACGGCCTGCACCACGGTCTGCTGGGGCGGCTCGGACAAGCTGAACAGGGCCAGTTCCAGCTCAATGCGCTGGTCACTGCCACGGGTCATGTGCTCCAAGGCATTGCCCAGGGTGCGGATGGCCCGGATCGCTTCCCGCTGACCCATCTGGGGGCCTTTTTCAAGATAAAGCTTTTCCTCTTCCGGCGACACGCCCGATAGCAGCGCCTGCCCGCCGGGCAGGGCCGCCAGCATCAGGGCACGGTAGTGAGCAATCAGCTCTTCGGTCAGGCGTTTCACATCCACCGACTGCTGACGCAGCTGGGCCAGCTGGGCCAGTGCCGTGGCACCGTCCTGAGCTTCCAGCGCGTCCGAAATATGGAACAGATAGCTCCGGTCGGTCACACCCGCCATCCGGCGGACTACATCGGCATCGATCTTGGCCGTGACACCAGCGCATGTATCCAGAATGGACAGTGCGTCACGCAGGGCACCATCCGCCAGACGGGAGATGAGTTCCGCACCATCCGTGGACAGTTCCAGTCCTTCCTGCCCTGCAATATATTCCACACGCTGGGCGATATCCTCGGGGCCGATGCGGGTAAAATCGTACCGCTGGCACCGGGAAAGGATGGTGGCGGGGACCTTTTGAATTTCCGTCGTCGCCAAGATAAAGATGACATGGGCGGGCGGCTCTTCCAGCGTTTTCAGCAGGGCATTGAACGCCGCCGTGGAGAGCATGTGCACCTCGTCGATAATATATACTTTATAATGGCAGGCGCTGGGGGTGTAAGCCGTCTCGTCACGCAGGTCACGGATATCATCCACACCGTTGTTGGAAGCGGCATCCATCTCCACCACGTCCAGAATACTGCCGTTGTCGATCCCCTTACAAATTTCACACTCGCCGCAGGGGTCGCCGTTCTGGGGATGCAGGCAGTTGACCGCCTTGGCAAAAATCTTGGCACAGGTGGTCTTACCGGTGCCGCGCACGCCGGTAAACAGATAAGCATGGCCCACACGGCCGGTGGCGATCTGGTTGCGCAGGGCAGTCACGATGCCGCGCTGGGCTACCACGTCCTCAAACCGCTGGGGTCTCCACTTACGGTACAGGGCTCGATACATCCGCTTCTCCCCTTTCAACAAAAAAGTCGGGCAGCGCTGACGGGGTTTGACCCCCGCCTTGCGTAACTCGGCATACGGATGCAGGCTGACTGAAACGCACGGGGCACACCGCTTAAGGCTGCTTGGTTCCCCACCTGACCTGGTTCACGGCGGCCCCATCGTACAGGGCCCGCATCCGTATGCCGAACCACGCAGCAGGCGCTGTCCGACATGGCACAATTTGTGCTTGATTATTATAGCATGTTTCACGAAAGAATGCAAGCCCCGGCAGCAGGCTCACCCTCTCAGGCGCTTTGCGCCATCTCCCCCAAAGGGGGAACCTTTGGCAAAACAATTGAACAGTATATAAAGAAAAAGCCCCCTCCGGCTTTACACCAGAAGGGGCAGAGTGCTGAATAAACGTTAGGACTGGCAGGCAGTGATCAGGCTCATCTTGTAGACCTCGTCGGCGTTGCAGCCGCGGGACAGGTCGTTGATGGGAGCGTTCAGACCCTGCAGGATCGGGCCGTAGGCTTCGAAGCCGCCCAGACGCTGGGCGATCTTGTAGCCGATGTTGCCGGCCTCGATGCACGGGAAGATGAACGTGTTGGCCTGGCCAGCGACCTTGCTGCCCTTGCACTTGACCTGTGCGACCTCGGGAGCAACGGCAGCGTCAAACTGCAGCTCGCCATCCACAGCCAGCTCGGGGTCCATCTCCTGGGCCTTGATGGTGGCATCGTGGCTCAGAGCGACGGTGCCGCCCTTGCCGGAGCCCTTGGTGGAGAAGCTCAGCACAGCGACCTTCGGGTCGATGCCGAACAGCTTTGCGGTCTTAGCAGTCTCAACAGCGACCT
>CALDLZ010000272.1 GCA_937915335.1 uncultured Faecalibacterium sp. | reverse complement strand
AAAAAGAGGGTACGTTTGCTGAGGAAACGTCTGAGGGTGCGATCCTCTCTTGGAAAGTAGACCTGACCCCGCAGCATTCCCGTGCCGCAGGCTGGAAAATTACTGACACGCTGAAAAATGACCAGTATTTCACGGACAAGCAGTGGGAAAACTTGGAATCCGCTGTTCAGAAAGCAATGAGCGAAGCCGGAATCACGGGTTACACAATCACAGCCAACAAGGATAGCCAAAATCGTGCAGTAGGCTATACTGTAAAAGGAGACACAGAGTGGCCAGCCGGAAAACAGGTGGCGTATGCGTATCAAACGACCCATGCACTGGAAGGAAGAACCGGAAATTTCACCTATAAGAATGAACTGATCTTTGACAATTACAAAATAACCGCCGCCAACTATTACCATGAGGGCACTCTGATCCAGAAGGTAGACGCGGATGACAAGACGACCATTGGCGCGGATGGCAACACGGGCCACGAGTACCATGCGGTGGCAGGAAAGCTGAAATGGAATGTCCGGGTAACGATGACGGACAAACTGAGAGCCACCAATTCCTTTACCATTACGGAAAACCTGCCCGAAGGAGTTACACTGGATTCGCTGAAACTCAGCAGCGATGGATTTTTCAATTCGGCTGATTTTGTACAGTCGAGTGCAAATGCAAACGAGTGGACGGCTAAGGTAAATGGCGAGACGGTGACAGCAACACAGAATGGCCAGACGGTGACGATCGAAATCCCAGGAGCATTGTATCAGAACAAAACAAATCGGAGAAACAAGACCATTACGCTGACCGTGGGGGTCAGACTTCCGGATGCGGAGGACTGGGCGCACAATGACCTGAAGAATTTTACCAACAGCGCAACCATTACCAGTGAGGGTTTGCCCGAATGGAAAGACAGTGCCAGCCAGACCCAGGATGTGTTCTTTAATGGGTATCACGATGCAGTCTCCAAGACAGGCGAACAGGTAAAAGATGCCAATAACCAGGTAAAGTATACCCTGACCATCAACCCGAACGGCCAGACCTATCTGGATGGCAAAGCAAAACTGACCTTGAAGGACACGCTGGAGTATACCGACAAAGACACAGCGATGCTGTTGATGGATGACACCATTCATGTCTACCGTGTTAAGCCGGGGGATAGGAAAGAGGAACTTTCCGCCGACGAATATGCCTACACCTACACCACCGAGACTGAGCAGGTGAATGGGAAGGAAGTACGGAAAAATATTCTGACCTTTACCCTGCCGGATTCCACCCCGCTGATCGTGGTGTATACCTACCGTGGCTCCGGCAGCAACGACGAGAAGATGTCGCTGTCTAATAAGGCGGTGCTGTCCGGTATCGCTCAGCAGGATACGACTTCTTCCAGTGAGATTGGCTTTGTAGTGAAAAAGAGCTCTGCCAGCGCAATAGCCAAGGGCATTGGTATCTATAAGGTGGACAGCCAGAGCTTTAACAAAGTGTTGGAAGGCGCAAAGTTTGAGCTTTACAAATGGGACGGCTCGAGCTGGAAACTGGAAAACGCAAATGTGATCTCGGACAAAACGGGCCAGCTGGTGGATGGCGTGAGCAAGAATCCTATCGGCAGTTCCATTGCTGAGGATGTGGCATATCGCCTGATCGAAAAAGTTGCCCCGAATGGCTACCAGCTGCGGGAAGTTCCGTTTGATTTCTACATCAACGGCGGCAAAAAATTGTCAGCCCCGAGCGATTTTGAAGGAAAGAGCTGCGAGCCTGGCGAAAAGGTCTACTGCACCAATGATGATGGCTTCCATGCTCCGGTGCTGGACAAGAAAATCGTGGAAGGTGACAAACTGCTCACAGCCAACACGGCTAAGAAGGGCAGCACCGTGAAGTTCCAGACCTCCATTCAGGTGGCGCACGGCAGTCCCTCGGGCTATGTCCTGCACGACACGATGAAAGGCATGACCTTTGATCCATCGTCGCTCAAGATCGTGAATGCGAAAGGTGATGCTCTGACAGAAGGAATGGACGGAGACTACATTCTCAAAACATCTCTGAAAGAAGAGGATGAATGCACCTTTGAAATCCAATTCCTGGATGAAAAGCTGGTCCCGGGTGATAAGTTCACGGTGAGCTATTCCGCCACTGTGAATGAGGATGCCGTGGAAGGCGGTGCAGGCAACCCCAACACCACCTGGCTGGGATATGACGAGGATGAAGTGACCGACCATGTGACAACGACCACTACGGTGCCGGTTCCTTCCACCCCGCTGACCCCTGCAACGCCGGTCAAGCCGGATACCCCGGAGAAACCGTCGGAGCCCGACAAGCCGTCGGAACCCGATACACCTTCGACCCCTGACACCCCGGAAACACCCGATGTTCCCGATACCCCGGATACCCCGGTTCTGCCGGTGATCCCCGAGACTCCCTACGAGCCGACGGAAGAGCCCGAGCCGCCTGCGGGTTCGGAAGAGACCGCCGGCTCCGAAAGCGGGGAAGAGCAGCCTGCTTCTTCTACCGAAACGGGAGAACCGGAACAGCCCGGTTCCTCGGTGCTGCCGGAGACCCCGGCGGATTCTGTGAATCCCGGCGCTCCCGGCCCGGACAATCAGGACGGCTGGGTGCTGGGCGAGCACGGTGCGGACAGCGACAGCAGCGGTAAGACCGGTGCCCCGATGCCCGAACACCAGAAGGGCTGGGTGCTCGGTGCCAAGGACGGCAAGAGCCTGATCCAGACCGGTCAGCTCAACTGGCCCATCCCGGTGCTGCTGGCACTGGGCGGCACTCTGATGCTTGCTGGCTGGTATCTCAACCGCAAAGCAAAGAAGCACAAGGACGAGTAAATCACCCCAAAACACCCGCTTTCCGCACCGAAAATGCAGGAAAGCGGGTGTTTTTTTTGCAAAGAGGGCCGTTTGTCCATTGACAATCCGCGAGCCGGTGTCGTATACTTACCATGCCTTGAAAGAAACCCCGCATCTGCGGTACAAAAGAGGAGCGAAAGAATATGAAGAATAACAACAGCAGCATCAAGACCGTTGTCGCTGTCGGTATCGGCGCGGCATTGTTCTTTGTTCTGGGCCGTTTCGTGGCCATTCCAAGCCCGGTGCCCAACACCAACATCAGCCTGCAGTACGCCGTTCTGGCCCTGCTGGCTGCCATGTACGGCCCCGTGGCCGGCGGCCTGATCGGCTTCATCGGCCATACCCTCATCGACCTGTCCTGGGGCGGCAGCCCCTGGTGGAGCTGGGTCATCGCCTCCGCCTTCGTTGGCGTTGTGGTGGGCCTGTTCGCCAAGAAGCTGAACCTGCAGGAGGGTGAGTTCGGCAAGAAGCAGGTTGCTTCCTTTGCCGTGGCCAACATTGTGGCGCATCTGATCGCCTGGGTCGTGGTGGCCCCCGTTCTGGACATCGTCATCTACGCCGAGCCTGCTAACAAGGTGTTCGCGCAGGGCGCTTTCGCCGCTGTGTCCAACATCATCACCTCTGTGGTGGTGGGCGGCCTGCTGGTGCTGGCCTACACCAAGACCATCGCCAAGAAGGGCTCTCTGGATCAGGAGTGATCCCCGTATGAAACCCGGCCTTTCCATCTGTGCCGTCCGGCCCGTTGGAAGGGCTTTTTTAATGAACAGCTGAGGTACCACACCCATGGCAGAACGTAAACCCATCATCTCATTCCAGAACTTTTCCTTCCAGTATCGTGCCCAGAAGCGCCCCACCCTGACGGATATCAACCTGGAGATCTATCCCGGGGAACGGGTGCTGATTGCGGGTCCCTCCGGCAGCGGCAAGAGCACGCTGGCCGGGTGCATCAACGGGCTGAACCCGTTTTCCAACCCCGGCGAATGCACCGGCACCCTGACCGTGGACGGTGTGGACGCGCCCCACAGCAGCATCTTCGAGCTTTCGGCCCATGTGGGCACGGTGCTGCAGGATCCGGACGGCCAGTTCATCGGGCTGACCGTGGGCGAGGATATCGCTTTTGCGCTGGAAAACAACTGCACCCCGCAGGACGAGATGCACGCCATTACCCGCCACGCCGCCGAGCTGGTGGGCATTGAAAATCACCTGGGCTATGCGCCCCACGAGCTTTCGGGCGGGCAGAAGCAGCGGGTGAGCCTGGCGGGCGTGATGGTGGATCAGGTGAAGATCCTGCTCTTCGACGAGCCGCTGGCCAACCTCGACCCTGCCACGGGCAAGCAGGCCATCGAACTGATCGATGAGATCCAGCAGAAAACGGATACCACCGTGCTCATCATCGAGCATCGCCTGGAGGATGTGCTCTGGCGGAACGTGGATCGCATCGTTCTGGTGAACGGCGGTACCATTCTGGCCGACATGCGCCCCGATGAGCTGCTTTCGGGCAGCCTGCTGGCGGAGAACGGCATCCGTGAGCCGCTGTATGTCACGGCCCTGCGCTATGCCGGGGTGGACATCACCCCCGAAAAGCATCCGGCCCATGTGGACAGCCTTGTGCTGGACGATGCGGATACCCAAAAGCTCCGGGACTGGTTCACGGCCCGGCCCCAGCCAGCCGCACAGTCTGCGCCGGAAACCCTGCTGGAGGTAAAAGACCTCAGCTTCGGCTACCAGAAGGGCCAGCAGACCCTGCGGCATGTCAGCTTTGCCATCGGCAAGGGCGAGATGGTGAGCATCGTGGGCCGGAACGGCGCGGGCAAATCCACGCTGTCCAAGCTGATCTGCGGCTTCGAGACCCCGGACACGGGCGAGATCTTCCTGAATGGCAGATCGCTGGCTGGGGAGAACATCCGCCACCGTGCCCAGCACATCGGCTATGTGATGCAGAACCCCAACCAGATGCTCTCCAAGACCATGATCTATGACGAGGTGGCGCTGGGCTTGCAGCGCTCCGGCCTGACTGAGGAACAGATCCGGGAAAAGGTGGAGGCGACCCTCAAGGTCTGCGGCCTGTATCCCTTCCGCAACTGGCCCATCTCGGCCCTGAGCTTCGGCCAGAAGAAGCGGGTCACCATTGCCAGCGTGCTGGTGCTGGACCCGGAGCTTATCATTCTGGACGAACCCACAGCCGGGCAGGATTTCCGTCACTACACCGATATTATGGAGTTCCTGCGGGGCTTGAACGCTCAGGGTGTGACTGTGGTGATGATCACCCATGATATGCACCTGATGCTGGAATACACCCGCCGCGCGCTGGTGTTCTGCGACGGTCAGCTCATCGCCGACCGCACCGCCGCCGCCGTTCTGTGCGACCCTGTGCTGGTGGAACAGGCGGCTTTGAAGGAGACCAGCCTGTACACGCTGGCGAACCGCTGCGGCATTGAGCCCGCGCAGGAATTTGTAGAGCGCTTTATTGAGCAGGACCGGGAGGTGAGAGAGCGTGGCTGCTAAGACTGTTTTGAATTATCTCCCCCGGGAGAGCGTCATCCACAGGATGACCGGTACCACCAAGCTGGCGTTCTTTTTGCTGTTCACCTTTGCCAGTATGATCACCTACAACACCTGGGTGCTGCTGGGCCTGCTGGCGGTCAGTCTGCTGGCCTTCAAGCTGAGCCATATCAAGTTTCGGGAAGTCCGGTTTATGATGACCTTCATGCTGGTGTTCCTGCTGCTGAACAATCTGTTCATCTTCCTGTTTGACCCCAATCAGGGCACGACCCTGTACGGTACCCGCACCGTGCTCTGCCACCTGTTCTGGCGGTACGACCTGACGGCAGAACAGCTGTTCTACATGCTCAACATCAGCTTGAAATATTTCGTCGCCCTGCCGGTGGCCATCCTGTTCATC
>CALDLZ010000271.1 GCA_937915335.1 uncultured Faecalibacterium sp. | reverse complement strand
CTCACAGTTGATGAAGTTAAGGAACTAGATAAAAAGGAAAGCGCATAAAATCTCATAGAGTAAGCAGATAAGCCCTACAAGGCTCAAATTGGTGTAAGAACCGATTGAAAGCCTTGCAGGGCTTATTTTTTTGCAAAAATTTTTGTTCCTTACTTGACAACCGCATAGGGTCAACCAAGAGAAACTACGATAACTAAAGGGTTTTGACGGCTTGAGTTGTCCTTCAAATGTTTTATTTGTTGAAAAGCAGCAAGAAGCGGAAAATCCTTTGGGCTATATGTAGGAGACTTTTGAAAGCTCTGTTTTGACCCACAAAAAGGGAGCAACAAATAAAATAGGAGGATAACACAAGCCTACGGTAGATTGCGATAAGCGGTCTGCCGTGGGCTTGTTTTGCTGTTTTATAAAGAGAAAATCGAGGATGGAATGGAAAAATGCAGTTAAATGACAAAGTGCAGCATACATTGCCAACCGCGCCGATCTGGTAGGTGCGATTCGACTGCCGAACAATGCGTTTCAGCGCAATAGAGGAACCCAGTTGATTTTCTGCGACTTATCGACACCAAAAGCAGATGGCACATTCAATGTGTACGATGATGTGCGGGAAAAGCTGGTGGCGAAAGGCGTTCCCCGTGAAGAAGTGGCGTTCATCCACGAGTACAACACCGAAACGAAAAAGGCAGAGCTTTTTGCAAAGGTACGCGCCGGACAGGTGCGCATCCTGCTGGGGTCCACTCCGAAACTTGGAGCGGGAACCAATATTCAGGATCGACTGATTGCCCTGCATCATCTGGACTGCCCGTGGAAGCCCTCCGACTTGGAACAGCAGGAAGGCCGTATTCTTCGGCAGGGCAACCGAAACAAAAAAGTGAAGATTTTCCGCTATGTCACTGAAAATACGTTCGATTCGTACATGTGGCAAATTCTGGAAAACAAGCAGAAGTTCATCAGCCAGATTATGACTTCTAAATCTCCTGTCCGTGCCTGTGATGATGTGGATGATACCGCGCTGTCGTATGCCGAAATCAAGGCTCTGGCAACGGGCAATCCCTACATCAAGGAAAAGATGGATTTGGATATTCAGGTCAGCAAGCTGAAACTGCTGAAAGCCAACCACACCAGCCAGATTTACAGCCTTGAATCCGATATTGCGCGCCGTTATCCGCGAGAAATCACGGCGGCACAGGGTCAGATCGAAGCACTGAAAACAGACATGGAAGCAGCAAAACCGCTTCTGGCGCAGGACAAGGATCACTTCTCCATGGAAATCAGTGGAACAGTGTACACCGATCGCAAGGAAGCAGGCGCAGCAATTATTGAGGCTTGCAAGGCCCTGAAAGCAGCAGGAACCGAGGGCAGGATCGGCAGGTACGGCGCGTTTGAACTGCACTCCCGGTTTGACAATTTCGATCAGGTGTTCCGCCTGTCCATCAAGGGCGCGTGGAACTACTCGATGGAAGTCGGCAAAGACCCGCAGGGTAACATTCTACGCATCACCAACGCATTGGCAGGCATCGAAAGAGCATTGCCGCAGGTGGAACGCAGACTGGAAACTTTGGAGCAACAGTTGGCGCAGGCAAAGGAAGAAGCCAAACGTCCTTTTGCGCAAGAAGCAGAATTGGCCGAAAAATCTGCGCGCCTTGCGGAGCTGAACTCTCTGCTCAACATGGATGAAAAGGGCAGTGAGGATGCACTGGGCGTGGACGAGGATGCAGCCGAAACCGAGGTTGCAGATAAGCCGCGCCAGCCTGTGAACTATGCAGGCCGCGTTGCGGAGCGCACTGCGGACAATGTGCGGAAACCCTCTGTGCCGGCACAGCTTCATGCAAAGCAGGCAGAGCGCAGCGCAGAACCGCAGAAATTCCCGAAGCGGAAAAGTCACGAAATGGAACTGTAAATAGGATAACCCCGTTAGATCTCTGCAAGGAATCTGACGGGGCATTTTTGAAAAAGGAGGGCATTTGCTGACATTAACACCGATCAATCTGAAAACGGCAAACGCATTTGTACAGCAGTATCACCGCCACCATAAGCCGACGCGGGGGCATAAGTTCTCCATCGGCGTATCGGATAATGGTGCGCTGGTGGGCGTTGCTATCTGCGGCAGACCTGTGGCGCGGCGGTTGGATGACGGCTATACGCTGGAGGTCAACCGTCTGTGTACAGATGGAACACCAAACGCCTGCAGCATCCTGTATGCGGCGGCATACCGCGCAGCACGGGCAATGGGTTACAACAGAGTTATTACCTACATTCTGGATACGGAAAATGGAGCATCCCTGAAAGCTGCCGGGTACACCTGTGAGGGCAAGGCCGGGGGATTGGAGTGGAACGGCGTAAAAGCACCGAAACAGGCTGACCAATATCCGCGCCAGATGAAAACACGATGGGTCAAGAAAAAGGAGGGCTTGCATGGCAGTTGACCGCAAACAGCAGATGAAAGAAATCACGGAACGGCTGGAGCAGGGCGTAAAGGACATTTTTACATCGGAAATGTACACGACGTATCTGCGCACGATGGCAAAATTCCACAATTACAGTTTCAACAATACGCTGCTGATCGCTATGCAGCGGCCTGATGCCACACTGGTGGCAGGGTTCAACGCATGGAAAAACAAGTTTAACCGCTACGTTAAAAAAGGCGAAAAGGGCATCCAGATCATCGCTCCAGCTCCCATTAAGGAAGTCGAGGAGCGAGAGAAAATCGACAAGGATACGGGCTTGGCTGTGCTGAACGAAAACGGTGAACCGGAAATGGAACGTGTGGAGTATGTGGTTCCGCGCTTCCGAGTGACGACGGTCTTCGATGTTTCACAGACCGATGGGGAACCGATTCCGTCGCTGGAAGTGAACGAACTGACGGCCAGTGTCAAAGACTATGCGCTGCTTACGGCGGCAATCGAACAGGTATCGCCTGTGCCGATGCGGTTTGATGAAATCGAAGGGGATGCCAAAGGCTATTACAGTGATGCAGACAAAGAAATCTGCATTCAGGTCGGCATGGGCGAGAGCCAGACCATAAAGACGATGATCCACGAGGCTGCTCATGCGATGCTGCATAACAGCGATTTCATGAAGCAGCGCGGCGAGGAAAAAGACCGGCTTACAAAGGAAACCGAAGCGGAGAGTATTGCATTTACGGTCTGCTCAGTTTTGGGTATTGATACGTCCGACTATTCTTTCCCGTATGTGGCAAGCTGGGCCAGCGGCAAGGAGATGAAGGAACTGAAAGATTCGATGGATACGATTCGATTGACTGCTGCTGATTTTCTGGAAAAGCTGGAAGCGGCGGTGGCAGAAAGGAGCGTAGAGCGCATGACCGCGATGCAGTATGCGGAAAAGTTGATTGCCAATAAGGAGCAGGAAAAAACGATTTTTGATGATGAGCAGCGAAACCTCATCGTAAATTTCGCCTT
>CALDLZ010000270.1 GCA_937915335.1 uncultured Faecalibacterium sp. | reverse complement strand
CTCCTGATAGCGCTGCAGAATGGCCTGCACCTTGCGGGCCACGCGGTAGTGCTCTTCGCCCACGATGTCCGCTTCCAGAATGCGGCTGGTGGAAGCCAGCGGATCCACGGCGGGGTAGATGCCCTGCTCGACGATCTTACGGCTCAGCACTGTGGTAGCGTCCAGATGGGCAAACGTTGTGGCGGGGGCGGGGTCGGTCAGGTCATCGGCGGGGACGTAGACGGCCTGCACCGAGGTGATGGAGCCGTCGCGGGTGGAGGTGATACGCTCCTGCAGAGCACCCAGTTCGTTGGCCAGGGTGGGCTGATAGCCGACGGCGGAGGGCATCCGGCCCATCAGGGCGGAGACCTCAGAGCCTGCCTGCACGAAACGGAAGATGTTATCAATGAACAGCAGCACATCCTTGTGGGTCTCCTCACGGAAGTACTCTGCCATGGTCAGGCCCGTCTCAGCGACGCGCATACGGGCTCCTGGGGGCTCGTTCATCTGACCAAAGACCAGTGCGGTCTTGTTCAGAACGCCGGAAGCGTTCATCTCGCCCCAGAGGTCACAACCCTCACGGGAGCGTTCACCGACACCGGTAAAGATGGAGTAGCCGCCATGCTCGGTGGCCACGTTGTGGATCAGCTCCTGGATCAGGACGGTCTTGCCGACACCGGCACCGCCGAACAGGCCGATCTTACCGCCCTTGGCGTAGGGGGCCAGCAGGTCGATGACCTTGATGCCGGTCTCCAGAATTTCAGTTGCAGGCTTCTGCTCCGCAAAGCCGGGGGCCTTGCGGTGGATGGGCCAGTGGGGCAGCTCGTCCACCGGGCCCTTGCCGTCGATGGGGCGGCCCAGCGGGTCGAACATGCGGCCCAGGGTGCCTTCACCCACCGGGGCGTTCAGGCCGTGGCCGGTGGCGGTAACTTCCATCCCCTTGCCCAGACCCTCGCTGGCAGAAAGCATGATGCAGCGCACCGTCGTTTCATTGACGTGCTGCGCCACCTCCATGGTGCGCTCGGTGCCCTCAGCGGTCACGGTCAGCGCTTCCTGCAGGGCAGGCAGCTTGCCCCCGGTGAACTTCACGTCCACCACGGGGCCCGCTACTCGAATAATAGTTCCCTGTATCATACAATTGCCTCTTGCATTATGTTGTGTGGGATGGTTTCTCCCCCCGACGGGGGGAGAAACCATCCAGCATCATTCGTTACTTTGAACCGCCGCCGCGCCGCCGATGATCTCGGTGATCTCCTGGGTGATGGAACCCTGGCGGGAGCGGTTATACTCCAGCTCCAAATCGTGGATCATATCCTTGGCGCTCTTGGTGGCGGAATCCATGGCAGTCATGCGGGCGCTCTGCTCTGCGCAGAAGCTCTCGGTCATGGCACCGAAGATCATGCCGTGCATATAGATGGGGGCCGTCTGCTCGAACACCGTCCAGGCATCCGGGAACATCTCCACCTCGCCGCGGGGGTCGCCCAGACCCTTGGGGGCGGGCTTGAGGTGCTCACGATCCAGCGGCAGCAGACGCTCCATCACCGGCTCGCTGGTCAGCGCGTTCTGGATCTTGGTGTAGACGATGTAGATCTCATCCAGCTTGCCAGACTTGAAGTCATCGATCGCATCCACCGTGATGTCACGGGCACGCTGCAGGGTGGGAGCCGTGGCGGCGTACTGGAACTCCTCCACCAGACGGGGGTCTTTGTGGAGCAGGGCACGGTAGCCGACCTGACCGATCACATAGAACCGGTCATTTTCATCGGAGTGATCCCGCAGGAACTTGAGCAGATTCTGATTGTAGGCACCCGCCATGCCCTTGTCGGCGGTCAGCACGATGTAGGCCCGCTTGGGGTTTTCGAGCTGACGCTCATGGAAGAAGGGATGCACAGGCTCGTCCGGCAGATGGGGCACCACCCGGGAGATGGTGTCCCGCATCCGGGTGAAGTAGGGCAGAACGTTCTGGTAGTTTTGCCGGGCCTTGCGGAGCTTGGAGGAGGAGATCAGGTACATGGCATTCGTGATCTTCATCGTATCCTGAATGCTCTCGATCCGCTCCTTGAGCAGCTTACTGGATGCCATTGCTCTCCCCTCCCGCGAATGCCTTCCACGCGGTCAGGATGGTGTCCACCTGTTCCGGGGTGATCTTGCCCGTGGACGTGATAGCGTCCATGGTGCCGGAAACATCGGCGTGGAACTGGCGCACAAAGGCGCTGGTCTTGGCGCGCTGGTCAGCCAGCGGCAGCGTATC
The DNA here is from genome assembly GCA_937915335.1 of uncultured Faecalibacterium sp. GTDB lineage: Bacteria > Bacillota > Clostridia > Oscillospirales > Ruminococcaceae > Faecalibacterium. Next base: position 761 of record CALDLZ010000270.1, on the reverse strand, counting down.
CAGCATCCCGTGGGATGCCAGCGTCAGGATCACGACCTGCTCTGCATCGCTCTTGGGCTGATACAGCGGCTGCTTGAGCATCTCGGTCAGAGCCTTGCCGTGTTCCAGCTGGTGGCGGGTCTCGGCATCCAGATCAGAGCTGAACTGGGCGAAGGACTCCATATCCTTGTACTGGGCCAGCTCGATACGCAGGTTGGAATTGGCCTTCTTCATGGCCTTGGTCTGGGCAGCGCCGCCCACACGGGAGACCGACAGGCCGACGTTGACGGCGGGGCGGTTGCCTGCGTTGAACAGGGCGCTTTCCAGGAAGATCTGACCATCAGTAATAGAGATGACGTTGGTGGGGATATAAGCGGAGACATCACCCGCCTGGGTCTCGACGATGGGCAGGGCGGTGATGGAACCGCCGCCCAGATCATCACGCATCCGGCAGGAGCGCTCCAGCAGACGGGAGTGCAGATAGAACACGTCGCCGGGGTAAGCCTCACGGCCGGGAGAGCGGCGCAGCAGCAGGGAGATGGCACGGTAGGCCACCGCGTGCTTGGAAAGATCGTCATAAACGATCAGGACGCTCTTGCCCTGGGCCATGAAATACTCGGCCAACGCGGTGCCGGCATAGGGTGCGATGTACTGCAGAGGAGCGGAATCAGAGGCCGTGGCGGCCACGATGGTGGTGTAGCTCATGGCACCGTGCTTCTTCAGATCCTCGGCCACACGGGCGATGGAAGAAGCCTTCTGACCGATAGCGACATAGATGCAGA
>CALDLZ010000269.1 GCA_937915335.1 uncultured Faecalibacterium sp. | reverse complement strand
GTGTCTGATTTGAAGAAATAAAAAATCTTCAAAAAATCTCTTGACAACACCGCACGGTTGCGGTAAAATAAATGTGCTGTTTTTGAGACAGCAGGTGCTGGAGCTCCAGCGTAAGGCTATGCCGCCTGCCGAGAAACGTGCGTAAAGTTGTTTTATGCCTCTTTCTCGACACAGTGCGGGAAAGAGGCTTTTTCGTTGCTCCGGCTTTCGATACAAGTTTTTGAAATGAGGTGAAACCGAATGCCCAGTGCAAAGATTCTTTCTGAAAAGCAGGCTTATGTCGCTGATCTGAAGGCAAAGTTTGAGAGTGCGGTTTCCGGCTGCGTCGTCGCTTACGGCGGTATCAACGTCGAGAACGACACCAAGCTCCGTAAGGAGCTGCGTGAGGCAGGCGTTGATTACATGGTCGTGAAGAACACCATGCTGCGTCTGGCTGTCAAGGGTACCTCCCTGGAGGGCCTGGCTGAGAACTTCAAGGGTGACACTGCTGTTGCCTTTGCTCACGAAGAGGATCCCATGTCCGCTGCCCGCATCCTGTGCAAGTATCAGGATGGCGATAAGTCCAAGAAGTTCGTCGTGAAGGCTGGCTTCATGGAAGGCAAGGTCATGGACGCTGCCGAGACCAACGCCATCGCAAAGCTGCCCAACCGCGAGGGTATGCTGTCTATGTTCGCAGGTGCTCTTACCAGCACTCTGTCCGGTCTGGCTGTTGCTATGCAGGCCTATGCCGACAAGCAGGAGGAGCCCGCTGCCTAATGGCTGCGTGACTGCTGCTTAAACACAAGAAATCAACAAACAAAACCATTTATATTGGAGGGTTATTACCATGGCTTCTGAGAAGATTACTGCCATCATCGACTCCGTCAAGGAGCTGTCCGTTCTGGAGCTGAAAGAGCTGATTGACGCATACTGCGAGGAGTTCGGCGTTTCTGCTGTTGCTGCTGCTGCCCCCGCTGCTGCTGGTGCTGCTGCTGCCGCTGAGGAAGAGAAGACCGAGTTCGACGTCATCCTGGCTGAGGCTGGCGCTACCAAGATGCAGGTCATCAAGCTGGTCAAGGAGATCACCGGTCTGGGCCTGAAGGAAGCAAAGGCTATCGTTGACGGCGCTCCCAAGACCGTCAAGGAGAAGGCTTCCAAGGCTGACGCTGAGGACATCAAGAAGAAGCTGGAAGAGGCTGGCGCTAAGGTCGAGATCAAGTAATTTGATCCCCCTGAACGTTCTTTCTTGAATTTCTGATTCTTGAAAAAGAGGGCACTCTCACCGCAAGGTGGGGGTGCCTTTTTTGATGTGTTCCCCAGGGAGCAAAACAAGAGACCGGGACTGTGTGCCATTATGCACCACAGTCCCGGTCTCTCTGTCAGGGCGGTCAACCCCGGTAATCATTCATAATCAATGGGCAGGGTGGGCAGACCATTCAGGTCGAGCCCGGCCGTGTGACCCGCCATGTACTGGTAGTAACCCTGCGCCGCGATCATTGCGCCGTTGTCGCCGCAGAATTTCAGCTCGGGCAGGTAGACCTTGGCTCCCAGCTTCTGGGCTCCGTCATTCACCAACTGGCGCAGACGGCCATTGGCAGCCACGCCGCCTGCCAGACAGACCTGCTTTGCCCCGGTGTCGGCGGCGGCCAGCAGCAGCTTTTCCGCCAGAATGCCTGCAATGCGCTCCTGGAAGCTTGCGGCCAAGTCGGGGACGTTGATCTCCTCGTTCTTCATCTGGGCCTTGTTCACCTCGTTCAGCACGGCGGTTTTCAGGCCCGAGAAGCTGACATTGTACTTGCCCTCCACATGGGGCACCGGCAGGCGGTAGGCTTTGGGGTTGCCGGTCTTGGCAGCGTTGGCCACACTGGGGCCGCCGGGGTAAGGCAGGCCCAGCGTGCGGGCTACCTTGTCAAAGGCTTCGCCCGCCGCGTCATCCACGGTATGGCCCAGAATGTGGTAGTGGGTGTAATCCTGCACCTCCACGATGTGGCTGTGGCCGCCGGAGGCCACCAGACAAAGGAAGGGTGGCTTGAGCTCCGGGTGGGTCAGGTAAAGGGCTGCAATGTGGCCTCGCAGGTGGTGCACCGGCACCAGCGGCTTGTTGGCCGAATAGGCCAGTCCCTTGGCAAAGTTCACGCCCACCAGCACCGCGCCGATCAGGCCCGGCGCAAAAGTGACAGCCACCGCGTCCACATCATCCATGGTCTTGCCTGCATCCAGCAGGGCCTTTTTCACGGTGGCACTGATGAACTCGCAGTGGCGGCGGCTGGCGATCTCCGGCACCACACCGCCGTAGAGCGCCTGCTCCTTGACGCTGGTGGAGATGACATTGCTCAGCAGGTGACGGCCATCCTCCACAAGAGATGCGGCGGTCTCGTCGCAAGTGGATTCGATTCCTAAAACGATCATAGTTTAATGGGCCTCCAGCCAGTTTTTGCCGATGTTCACGTCGGTGCTCAGGGGCACGGCGTAGTGCACACAGCCTTCCATTTCCTCCCGCAGGATCCGCGCGGCCTTTTCGGCCTCCGCTTCCGGGGCCTCCACGATCAGCTCATCGTGCACGGTCAGGATCAGGCGGCTTTCCATCTTCTCGTCCCGCAGTCTCCGCCAGACACGCACCATGGCCAGCTTGATGACATCGGCGGCGGTGCCCTGAATGGGGGTGTTGCGGGCCATCCGCTCGCCGCTGGCCCGGATATTGTGGTTGGTGCTGCTCAGTTCCGGCAGGGCGCGGCGGCGGCCAAACAGGGTGGAGACGTAGCCGCGCTTGCGGGCATCCTCAATGGTCTTTTCCATATAGCCGTTGACCTTGGGGAAGGTGGCCAGATAGGTCTGCAGGAACACTTCGGCTTCCTTGACACTTACGCCGATATCCTTGGACAGGCTGTAAGCGCCCTTGCCGTACATGATGCCAAAGTTGATCGCCTTGGCGCTGGAACGCAGGCGGGGCGTGATATCCTCGGGCAGCATGTTGTAGATCTTGGCCGCCGTGCTGCGGTGAATGTCGGCACCAGTCAGGAAGGCGTTCTGCATGTGCTCGTCACCGGTGACATGAGCCAGAATGCGCAGTTCGATCTGGCTGTAATCAGCATCCACCAGCACACAGCCGGGCTTTGCCACAAAGTAGGCGCGCAGCTTGCTGCCCAGCTCGGTGCGGATGGGGATATTCTGCAGGTTGGGGTTGTCGGAAGAGAGCCGCCCGGTACGGGCTTCGGTCTGGTTGAAGCGGGTGTGGACACGGCCATCCTTGCCGATGACCTTGAGCAGGCCCTCGACATAGGTGGAGTTCAGCTTCTGGCAGACGCGGTATTGCAGGATATCTTCCACCAGCGGGTAATCACGCAGCTTTTCCAGCGTCTCAGCATCGGTAGACCAGCCATTTTTTGTCTTTTTGCCGTGGGGCAGGCCCATGGTGTCGAAGAGCAGGGTGCCCAGCTGCTTGGGGCTGTTGGGGTTGAAATCGGAGGTGCCGGCCTCCATCTCGATGCGGGTCAGCACCTGATCCAGCTCCTGCCGCAGCTGCACGCCGAACTCCTCAATGCCTTTGCGGTCCACAAGGACACCGGTGCGGGTCATATCGGCCAGCACCTGTGCCAGCGGGAACTCGATGTTGTTGTACAGGTCATCCTCGCCGTTCTCGGTGATCTCAGCTTTCATCTTGGCGAACAGGTCGGTCAGGAACCCGGCATCGGGATATTCCTCGCAGGAGAAAGCCGATTTTGCATGGTAGCCGGTGGCAAGGGTGGTGAGCAGGTAGCGGGTAGCGGAAGCATCCAGCAGGTAGGCCGCCAGCTTGCCGTCCCAGACAATGCTGCTGCCCCAGTTGCCAGCGGCCATGGCCTTGGCATAGAGGGCGGCGGAATCAAATACATCCAGCGTCACGTCTGCGTTGTCCAGCAGACGGAGAAGGTCAGAG
>CALDLZ010000268.1 GCA_937915335.1 uncultured Faecalibacterium sp. | reverse complement strand
ACAACACCATGATGGCCGAGAAGATCCAGTCCACCATCGTCAATACCATCCCGCTGTGGAAGAATCAGATGGTGCTGGCCCTGGGCCTGGCCCACACCCAGAAGGCGATGCAGGCCGAGCGTGCCGTGACCGACATGACCAACGAACTGCTCAAGAAGAATGCCGATGCCCTCAAGATGGGCACCATCGAGACCGCCAAGGAGAGCCAGCGCGGCGTGGTGGACATCGAGACCCTGCAGCAGACCAACAAGAGCCTGATCGAGACCCTGGACGAGCTGAACAAGATCCAGACCGAGGGCCGCGCGAAACGTGTGGCTGCCGAGCAGGAGCTGACCCGTATCGAGGACGAATTGAAACAGAAGATGATGGAGATCCGGAGCTGAAATGGCAAACGCTGATTTTTCCAGAGAACAGAATCAAAACCCCGGCGGCTTTGACAGCGGCAGTTACCGTGAAGCAAAGCGCCCGGATACTGAAGCGGTGCGCCTGACCCCCTTGCAGCAGAAGCTTGCCGGGCTGGAAAAGGCCCTGCCATCTGCACTGGCAAAGCGGGGCACAGCCCTTGTGCTGAGCGTGGTGGTCATGCTGGCGGCTTTCGTGGGCCTTGGCGGTGCCAAGGTCAGGGGAAAGTATAACGAAGCACGGAAGTGGTATACCACCGGCGTTTCGGCGGACAATGGCTATAACCTGAGCGAGGAGCTGACCACCCGCGCCAATACGGCGGCAAATATCATCACCACCGGCACAAACACGCTGGGGGCCGATCACGCCGAGGTGCTGGCGGCACAGGATGCCCTGACCGCGTTTCAGAATGATCTGGACGGCCTGAATGCAGGCAAGACCCGGATGCACGCTGTCTATGAGGACAACACGGCGCTGGGAGCTGCCATTGACCAGCTCTACGCAAAGCTGCAGGAGCAGGCCGCAGACCCCATGAAGATGGGGGCGGTGCAGGGCCAGTACGGCCAGTTCAACAGCGCGGGGACCATCATCGGGAACCTGCAATACAATCAAGCTGTGTACGAGTACCAGAATGATGTCGGCGGCTTTCCGGCCAGCGTGCTGGGCAAGCTGTTCGGCGTTAAGGAGGTGGAACCTTTCGCATGAAAACGATGAAACGATTTGCGACCAGACTTTGCGCCCTGTTTGTGGTGCTGACCGTCGGCCTGACGGCTCTTGCACCCGCTGCTTTTGCAGCCACCAAGGCACAGCTGCCCGACCTGCCCAGTGACCAGTGCGTGGTGGATGATGCAAACATCCTGAGCAGCAGCACAAAAACAGCCATTGAAAACCTGAACGCCCAGCTCACCCAGCAGTGCGAAGGTGCACAGATCGGCGTATTGACTGTCGATTATACGGGAAGTTTATCCACAGAGGACTACGCCGTGCAGGCCGCCAACACCTGGGGGCTGGGCAGCTCCAGCAAAAACAACGGTGTGCTGATCCTACTGGTGATGCAGTCAGCCCAGTATTCGGACGGTGATTATTACCTCGCTACCGGCGACGGTTTCCGCAATACCACGCTGGAAAAGCAGGCCAGCGCCATTGCACAGACCATGGAGGATTCCTTCGCGGCGGGTGATTATGACGCGGCCGTTACTACCTGCGCCAACGATGTGGCAAGCACCATTGCCGATATCTATGGCGTGACCCTGAGCGGCACCACCGGTGTGGGCAGCAATGGGAATACAAGCGGTTATAACCAGAACGATAATTACTATGAGGTTCCGGCGGCATCCTATCAGTCGCCCTTCCTCACGATTCTGGCTGTCATTATCATCCTGTTTGCCCTGCGCACGATTTTCGGCGGCATCCGGCGCGGCTTTGGTGGCGGTGGCGGCTTCGGTTCCCTGTTCGGCTTTGGTCTGGGCTATGGTCTGGGCAGCAGACGCCGCAGACCTCCCTACGATGACTGGGGCCCCGGCGGCCCCCGTGGGCCGCGCGGGCCCAGACCGCCCCGCGGCGGCGGGCCTCGTCCTCCTCGTGGGGGCGGCGGCTTCGGCGGTGGTTCCTTTGGCGGCGGCATGGGCGGCGGACGCTCCGGCGGCAGCTTTGGCGGGGGTGGTTCGTTCCACGCGGGCGGCGGCTCCTTCCATGGCGGTGGCGGTGGCAGAGGCCGCTGAGCCCTCTCAGTCTCGTTGTGCTCGACAGCTCTCCCGAAGGGAGAGCCTACACATCTGACAGATGAACGACTTCTGGTTGAGAGCGCTCTTTCCTAAAAGCTGCAATTGCCTCTCCCTTTGGGAGAGGTGGCATTGCGAAGCAATGACGGAGAGGGCTATCCAAACAAAAAAGCACCTGCAATTTCGGTTGCAGGTGCTTTTTGTTTATGTGGAAAGAAAAATTACTTCGTGCCGTAGATACGGTCGCCGGCATCGCCCAGGCCGGGGACGATGTAGCCGTTTTCGTTCAGGTGGTCGTCCTTGGCACCCAGGTAGATGTCAACATCGGGGTGAGCCTTGTGCAGGGCCTCAATGCCCTCGGGGGCACCGACCAGACCGATGAACTTGATGCGCTTTGCGCCATGCTTCTTGATCTGATTGATGGCATCGATGGCGCTGCCGCCGGTAGCCAGCATGGGGTCCAGCACCAGAACGTCACGCTCAGCGATGTCCTGGGGCAGCTTGCAGAAGTACTCCACGGGCTCCAGAGTTTCCTCGTTACGGTACATGCCGATGAAGCCAACCTTTGCAGCGGGCAGCAGGGTCAGCATGCCGTCCAGCATACCCATACCTGCGCGCAGGATGGGCACCAGAGCCAGCTTGCGGCCAGCCAGAACCTTGGTCTTTGCCATGGTGATGGGGGTCTCGATCTCTACCTCCTCCAGGGGCAGGTCACGGGTGGCCTCGTAGCACAGCAGGGTTGCGATCTCGCCGACCAGATCACGGAACTCCTTGGTACCGGTCTGCTTGTTGCGCAGAATGCTCAGCTTGTGCTGCAGCAGGGGATGCTCAACGATCATAGGGGTCATAAATACACGCTCCTTATTGTAAATAGATTACTCTATCGGGTACAAATCAACGATTCTCGATCGCCATCAGCTTTGCAATGCGCTTTTCGTGGCGGCCGCCCTCAAAGGGGGTGTTCAGGAACAGATCCACCAGCTGGCAGGCAAGGCCGGGGCCCACAACACGGCCACCCATGCACAGGGCGTTGGCATCGTTGTGGCGGCGGGTGTACTCACAGCTGAAGCTGTCGGAGCAGCAGCAGGCACGGATGCCCTTGACCTTGTTGGCGGCCATACTGATGCCAACACCGGTGCCGCAGAACAGCAGCGCCTTGTCACACTGGCCGCTGACCACAGCATCGCAGGCAGGCAGAGCCATATCGGGGTAATCCACGCTGGCGGTGCTGTGGGTACCGAAGTCGATGTACTCCAGTCCCAGCTCGTCCAGATGAGCCTTGACGGCTTCCTTCAGTTCAAAACCGCCATGGTCGGCGGCAAGTGCAATGGGTTTCGCCATGAGAGTTTCAATCCTTTCCGTTTTCCGTATCGGTGTTCCGGGCAGCGGCCTCGGCGGCAAGGCGCTCGGCGCGTTCCCGCTCGGCCTGGCTCAGGCGGTGATAATCCGGGAGCAGGGCCTCGGGCAGGACGGCTTCGCCCCGCTCGGCCATCTGCTTTGCCACCAGCGCCACGGCTGCGGCACGGCCGCCCCGCAGTTCCGGCGGGACGCAGAGCACCCCCGGAACATTGCTGTATTTATTATAGCACAGAGATGCGCCATCACCAACAAAAAACAGGGGCTTTTTGCAATTTTCTACAAATTCGGCCAGGTCGGCCACAGCCCGGGCATCATCGTCCAGCAGACGGGTATGGGTGGCCAGATCAAAGGCGGCGCTGTATACCTGGGAACGGCGGGCATCCAGCGCGCAGAGTACCGTGCCTTCGCCGGTGTGGGCAGCGGCCAGTGCTTCCAGCGTGGAGACCGGGGCGCAGAGCGTCTCCCGTGGAAAAGCCAGGCCCTTAACAGCGGCCAGCCCGATGCGCAGGCCGGTAAAGCTGCCGGGCCCCGCGTTCACGCCGAACAGGTCGATATCGGCACAGGTCAGGCCGCACAGCTTCAGGCAGTGATCCACCAGCGGCATCAGGGTCTCGCTGTGGGTCATGCCGCCGTCCAGATAACACTCGTACTTCAGGCGGTCATCCTGCAGCAGGGCCACGCCCAGCGTCTTTCCTGCGGTATCTACGGCTAAGATATTCATACACTGACCCCCTCGATGCTAATGCGGCGGGTGGTGTCGTCCACCCGCTCGATGTTGATGTGAATGGGATTTTCCGGGGCCAGCAGGTCGGAGAAGTTCTCGCTCCACTCGGCGGCCACAATGGCACCCTGATCGAGATAATCATAGAAACCAGCGGCGCACAGATCGTTCTCGGTGGAGATGCGGTAGAGGTCGAAGTGGGCTAGAGGGCGGGGGCCCCGGTAATAGTTGACGATGGCAAAGGTGGGGCTGCTGACCGGGTCAGTGCAGCCCAGCCCCTCGGCCAGACCCTCGCAGAATGCGGTCTTGCCCGCACCCAGCCCGCCAGTAAACGCGATCAGCGCCCCGTCCGGCAGCACCGCTGCCAGCTTTTTGCCCAGCGCGACGGTTTCTTCCCTGGAATGTGTGATATATTCAGACATGAGAGGTTTCTCCTTATAACAAAAGGGATGGCAGAAGCTTCTGCCATTCCCCAGTATAATATAAATCGCGTAAAAGTGCAACGCTTATGCCACCTGCTGTTGTTCCGCAGGCGCGGCGGCCGGTTCGATGAGCCGCACCTCCGTGTTGCCGAACAGCTGGAGATAGGATGCCGCCGCATGGGGCCGCTTGCCGCCCTGAGAGTTGTACCAGATCAGGTCATCGGCACCATAGGTGTCCATGGAGTGCTGTACCGCCTCCTGCAGGGTCTGGCCCAAAATCAGGTGGTTGACGGTATCCCACAGCATACTGCGGGAATACACGGTATAGACATTGTTCACATAACCCGCCACAGCTGACGCACCGCCATCCAGCAGAGCGTCGGCCATGGAAGTATCCACGCTGCCGTCCACACCCAAAAACTCACAGGTCTCGGAGAGGATCATGGTATCCTTGAGCTGGCCGCTGCGATATGCCGCCCGGAAAAAGCTGGGCGTGATGCAATACAGGCCGTTGATCTTGATGATCCGGTGGGACAGCAGGTCCATGCCGTAATAGAGATCCTTGTAGAAATCAGATTCCTCGGTGAGCAGGATGACCGGCTCGGTGCGGGTCTGCTTGAACAGAAAACCGGTGGTGTAGGTATAGTAGGAGCCGTGGGCGCTGAGGATGCACAGATCGTAATCGTCCATCTTCCGCAGATCAGAAACCGTGACGTTGGTATCAATGCGGGTGTGCAGGCCCATGGCTGTCCAGAAGCCCTTCATATAAGAATAGTAAGGGTAACGGGAGCTGTTCACCGTGTTGTCAAAGGCGTAGTAGATCATGGCACTGCCCAGATCACCTTTGGGTGCATTGGACATCTCATGCAGGTTGACACTGGGCAGGTCAGAAAGGCTCATGGCGGCGTTGTCGTCGTCCAGCTCTTCCACCAGAATGCCGCCCAGAGCGCCACAGCTGTATGCGAAGCTGACCATGCCGTTCTCTTCGTCCACATAGATGGAGCGCGCCGAGACAAGCCCCTGCACCGCCAGATTTTGCAGCTCGGTCACAGCGGCGTTCAGCCGCTGGCCGCGGGACATGGCGGCGTAGGTGTCGCTGTCGGTCAGGGCGGTCACGGCATCGTCGGCCTGCTGCATCTCCTGCACGTCGTCGGCAGTGATGGCGGTATCGGCGGTGGCATCCGCGGCCTGTGCGGCAAAAGCGGATGCGGGGAAGAGCGCGGAAACAAAAACAGCAAGTGCACAGAACGCGCACAGAAAACGATGATACTTTGTTTTCATCTTGGAAGTTCCTCCAGAAGGATCCTGTCAAATGACAAGTCTTCAGCTTTCATTTTAGAGGGTGGAGCGGGCTTTGTCAAGGCTGGGGCAAAGATTTTGCAGAGTTGTCACAGGATGGAAAGTTTTGTGGAAAAAAGTGCCGCAATCTTGCGCAAAAATGGGTGGTGCGGTATACTTATAAAACATAATGGAGTAGTATTCGCCCTCTCCGTCATTGCTGACGCAATGCCACCTCTCCCAAGGGAAGAGGCAATTGCAGCTCTGGGGCAGGCCCTTGAAAGTTTGCGGCTGTATGCCTGTTAGATGCGTTGGCTCCCCCTTTGGGGGAGTTGGCGAGCGAAGCGAGCCTGAGAGGGTTATCCAATTACAGAAAGAGGTGTTTTCGTTTGGAAAGCATTCGGCGCTACTTCAAGCGCACCGATAAAACTTACCTGCTGCTGTGCATCTTCAGCAGTGTGATGGCCGTGATGGCGCTTTCGAGCTGGGCGGCCAAGCAGGGCAATGGCTTTGCCGTGGATGAAGTCACGGGTCAGATCACCGGTCTGGGCGATTACCGCCGGGCGGCGGTGCAGGCAGGCGCGGCCCTCATCGGTCTGATCATTGCGGTGCTGCTGTCGAACATCGACTACCGCAGCCTGGTAAAGGTATGGCCGGTGCATGTGGTGCTTACCTGGGGCATGGTGCTGCCTACCCTGGTGCTGCGCAATGTGACCATTGGCCCGCTGACCATTGGCTACAATGCGGGCGATACCGATAACTATTCCTGGTACAAGCTGGGCGGCTTTACCCTGCAGCCCACCGAGCTGGCAAAGATCAGCTTCATCCTGACCTTTGCCATGCACCTGAATAACGTGCGCACCCGCATCAACGAGCCCAAGGAGCTGGGTAAGCTGCTGCTGCATCTGGCCGCGCCCATCCTCATCATCCACATTCAGGGCGATGACGGAACCGCCATCATCTATGCCATTATCGGCTGCTGCATGATGTTTGCGGCGGGCCTGAGCTGGAAGTACATTCTCGGGGCCATCTCGGCGGCAGCGGTGGCCGTGGCGGCGGCGTTCGCCTTTTTCAGCGATAAGATCGGCAAGGGCTACCAGTGGTACCGCATCCTTGCGGTCATCGACCCCGAGAACAAGACCGGCTGGGCCCCCAGTGAGGAGGTCTGGAAGAACATCATCTATCAGCAGCAGCGCGGCGAGATTGCACTGGGCTCGGGCGGCATCTTTGGCAACGGGCTGTTCGGCGGCAGCTATTATAGCGTGCCCAACGCCCACAACGATTTCATCTTGAGCTGGATCGGCAACGCGGCGGGCTTTGTGGGCTGCTGTGTGGTGCTGGGTGTGCTGTTCGCACTGGTCATCAAGACCTTCCTCACCGGCTCCCGCAGCGAGGATCTGCTGGGTACCTTCATCTGCGCGGGAATCGGCGGCGCTCTGCTGGCCCAGATCGCCGTCAACGTGGGCATGAACCTGCGTGTCCTGCCCGTCATCGGTGTCACCCTGCCGTTCTACTCGGCGGGCGGCAGCTCGGTGCTGATGCTGTACATCTGTGTGGGCCTGGTGCTCTCGGTCTATACCCATAATACAAAAAAGCTGTTCGGCTAAACCGGAGTCAAAACCACCGGCTAAGCCGGTGGCTTGAGTAAGCCCTAGAAGGGCATAATA
>CALDLZ010000267.1 GCA_937915335.1 uncultured Faecalibacterium sp. | reverse complement strand
CCGTCATTCTGGGCGATCATGTCACCCTGGAAAGCGGTTCCGGCTGCGTTCATACTGCAGGCGGCCACGGCGTGGACGACTTCAATGTCTGCCAGAAGTACCCCCAAGTGCCCATCACTGTCCCCGTGGACGATGGCGGCTACCTGACCGAACTGGCTGGCAAGTACGCAGGTCAGCGCGTCTGGGATGCTAACAAGACCATTCTGGCTGATCTGACCGCTTCCGGCGCTGTTATGGGCCAGGTGCACATCAAGCACCAGTATCCCCATTGCTGGCGCTGCCATCACCCCATCATCTTCCGTGCCACCGAGCAGTGGTTCTGCTCCGTCGCAAAGTTCCGCGAGGATGTCTACAAGGCCATCGACACTGTGAAGTGGATGCCCGACTGGGGCCACGACCGCATGAAGGGTATGGTTCGTGACCGCAATGACTGGTGCATCAGCCGTCAGCGCACCTGGGGTGTGCCCATCCCTGCCTTCTACTGCAAGAAGTGCGGCGCTTACCACATCACCGATGCCACCATCAAGGCTGTCAGCGAGCTGTTCCGCAAGGAGGGCTCCGATGCCTGGTACAAGTACGAGGCTGAGCAGATCATCCCCGCAGGTGAGGTCTGCGAGAAGTGCGGCGCTTCCGAGTGGACCAAAGATACCGATATTATGGATGTCTGGTTCGATTCCGGTTCTACCCATGCCGCTGTTCTGGAAGAGCGCCCGGAGCTGAAATTCCCCGCTGATATGTATATGGAGGGCGGCGACCAGTTCCGCGGTTGGTTCCAGTCCAGCCTGTTGACCAGTGTTGCCTCCAAGGGCTGTGCACCTTACAAGTCCGTTCTGTGCCACGGCTGGGTCGTGGACGAGCAGGGCAAGCAGATGCACAAGAGCGCCGGCAACGGCGTGGAGCCCAGCGAGATCATCAAGGACTACGGCGCTGATATCATCCGTCTGTGGGTCGCTTCTTCCGACTACACCGTGGACGTGCGTGCCGGCAAGAACATCTTCAAGCAGCTGAGCGAGGCTTACCGTAAGATCCGCAACACCGCCCGCTTCATCCTGGGCAACCTGGACGGCTTTGACCCCAACACCGATTGTGTGGCTGATGACCAGCTGCAGGAGATCGACCGCTGGGCACTGGCCGCTCTGGATGACCTGATCGTGAACGCCAAGGCTGGTTACGATGTCTACGACTTCAACAAGGTCTACCACGCTGTCTACAACTTCTGCGTCGTGGCCATGTCCAACTTCTACCTGGATGTGACCAAGGATCGCCTGTACTGCACCAATGGCGTGGGCCGCAAGGCGGCACAGACCACCATGTACAAGATCCTCGTTGCTCTGGACAAGATCATTGCCCCCATCCTCTGCTTCACCAGCCAGGAAATCTGGGACTTCCTGCCCAAGACCGAGGGTATGAACAAGTACGTTGTGTTCGAGGATATGCCCAAGGCAGGCGAGTGCGCCGCTGACGATGCCTTCAAGGCCAAATGGGCACAGCTCATCGCCGTCCGCGACGAGGTCAAGAAGGTGCTGGAGCAGGCCCGTGCGGAAAAGACCATCGGCGCTTCTCTGGAGGCTTCCGTCACCCTGTACTGCAAGGATGCCGTCTATGACCTGCTGAACAGCATCCCCATGGACGAGCTGGCTGACCTGATGATCGTCTCCCATGTGGAGCTGGTCAAGGGCGAGGGCGGTGCCGCTTCCTCTGTCGAGGGTCTGGGCGTTGCCGCTGCACATGCCACCGGCGAGAAGTGCGAGCGCTGCTGGAAGTATTCTTCCACCATCGGCTCTCATGCTGCTCATCCCACCCTCTGCGCACGCTGCGCAAGCGTGGTGGAAGCATAAGCTTTCCTGAAATAAACGCTGCGGCGCTCCTTTCGAGCAGGGAGCGCCGCTTTTTGGTATCAGAACACAGGCGGCAGCGCGCCGCCGTTGGGAGTGTATTTATGGCATTCGTGATCTTCAATCTGCTGTGCGTTGCGGCGCTGATCGGCATCGATCAGGCCATCAAACTCTGGGCCGTCAGTGCCCTGCAGCCGGTGGGAGCCATGCCGCTGATCCCCCATGTGGTGGAACTGCGGTTCGTCCTCAATCAGGGCATGGCGTTCAGCCTGCTCAGCGGCAAGCAGCGGTTCCTGATCGTCGCTACCAGTGCCGCTTTGCTGCTGGTGGCCTACTGGCTGTTCTTCCGCAGCCGGAACAACCGCTTGCAGCAGGCCGCGCTTATCCTTGTGCTGGGCGGCGGTATCGGCAACCTGATCGACCGTGTGCTGAACGGGCAGGTGGTGGATTACATCAACCTGCTGTTCATGCGGTTCGCCGTTTTCAATTTTGCGGATATCTGTGTCTGCGTGGGTGTGGCGCTCTGGGTGCTGGTCATCTTCCTGGAGGAGCTGCACGAGGATGTCCAGAAGGCTCCGAAGGAGCAGTGAGCCATGGAACAGCGTGAATATATCGTGGAAGCCGAGGGTGCGGGCCAGCGCATCGACCGCTTCCTGAGCGGCGAGGATACCGGCCTTTCCCGCAGTGCCCTGCAAAATCTGGTGGCGGAGGGCCATGTCCTCTGCAACGGCAAGGCCCCGGCCAAGAGCCTGAAGCTCAAGGCAGGGGACATCATCCTGCTGGAAATTCCTGACGCAAAGCCCATCGAGGCCGTGCCGCAGGACATCCCGCTGGATATCGTGTATGAGGACGAGCATCTGCTGGTGGTCAACAAGCCCAAGGGGATGGTCGTTCACCCGGCCCCCGGCAACCCGGACGGGACTCTGGTCAACGCCCTGCTCTGGCACTGCAAGGGCAGCCTTTCGGGCATTGGCGGCGAGATCCGGCCCGGCATTGTCCATCGCATCGATAAGGATACCAGCGGCCTGTTGGTGGTGGCAAAGGACGATGCAACGCACATCGGGCTTTCCCAGCAGATGGCCGTCCACAGCGTGGAGCGGGCCTATAACACCATCGTCTACGGCGGCTTTGCCCAGGACGAGGGCTTTGTGGAGAGCAACCTGGGCCGCAGCAAGACCGACCGCAAGAAGATGGCGGTCTACCCGGCCAGCGAACCCCACACCAAGTACGCCTACACCGGCTACAAGGTGCTGGAACGGCTGGGCGAGTTCACCATGCTGGAATGCCGCCTGAAAACGGGCCGCACCCACCAGATCCGTGTCCACATGGCATCCATCCACCATCCGGTGGCGGGTGACCCGGTGTACGGCCCCCACAACTGCATCACCAGTCTGCACGGCCAGTGCCTGCACGCCAAAACGCTGGGCTTTATCCACCCCATCACGGGCGAGCACCTGCGGTTCGATTCCGAGTTGCCGGATTACTTCACCCGCTTTTTGACCACGCTCCGTCAGCGCACAGGAGGAAATACCCTATGAAACAGACCATCGATCAAACCCTAGTCCTCTGTGACCTCGACCACCTGCTGCTGGATGCTTCCGGCAACCTGCCCCAGCTCCAGCGGGATGTGCTGCAGCTCTTCGCCAGCCGGGGCGGCAAGCTGACGGTGTTCTCTCAGCGCTCGCCCAAGGCTGTCCGCTCTCTGCTGGGCGGGGTGCGGCTCAGTGCGCCCGCGCTGGTCTGTGGAGGCACGCTGGCCTATAATTTCTCCGAGGGCACCGGCACCGCCCTGTGCAGCTTTGAGGGGATGGAAGAGACTGTCCTGAAAAAGCTGCCCGCCATGTCCGGTGTGGGCATTGCTTTGCAGATGCGGGACGGTTCCACCCGTGCCCTGCGGATGAGCGAAGGGCTGGCGCTCCACTTCAAGCAGGAATGGACACCCTTTGTCCTGAGCAATGCCGCTGACGTGAAGGGAGAGGAAGTTTTGCGGATCCTGTTCTATCAGGATAAAAAGCAGATGCCTCTTCTGCCCACCCTGCAAAAGGAGCTGGGAGACGCGGCGGCCTTCCTGCACGCCGAGCGTCTTGCCCCGGATATGCTGGTGCTGACCCCGGGCCTTGTCTCGGGCACTGCCATGCTGAACGCTGTCTGCCCTCCGGCGGGCTATTCCGCCGAGCAGCTGACCGTGCTGGCCGACTGCGCCCAGATGCTTGACCTTGTCCATCTGGCAGGGGAGAGCGTTGTCCCCGCGGATGCCGCCCCCGAACTGCGCCTTGCCGCCCATCAGATGACCCTGACCGACCACGACACCGGCGCGGCGGCAGAGCTTTTGTATGGCATGGTGCGCCGTGCGGAGCAGTCTGCGTAAAAATTATGTAAAGCCCTCTGCAAATCCCCGCGGAGGGCTTTCTTTTTCAGTGAAAGTCGGGTACAATGGGATGGAGAAGATCAGCTTCACAAAAACAGAACGGCAGTTCCTGCTGGTGACAGTGCTGGCCTGCGCGGTGTGCGTCGCGCTGGCGTTTGGCTTTGCCGCACCGCGTCAGCCGGAACCGTCAGCGAGCACCGGCTCGGAAACGCCGCTCATCCAGCTGGCACGGGTCGATCTGAACACCGCCGGGCTGGAGGCCCTCTGCACCCTGCCGGGGGTGGGAGAACAGCGTGCCCGGGCCATCATCGAGTACCGGAAGCAGTACGGGCGTTTTGCCACGGTGGCAGATGCCGCCGCTGTGCCCGGCCTGACCGAAGCGGTGGTGGGATCCTGGGATACGCTGGCCTATGTGAGCTGAATGGTGGCGGCATCTGCCGCAGGTCCGGAAAAGGGGAGTAAACAATGAAAGAGGATACGATTTTCATCAACCGCGAACTCAGCTGGCTGGATTTCAACCGCCGTGTGCTGGTGCTGGGCAAGGATAAAAATGTCCCGCTGGCCGAGCAGGTGAAGTTCCTGGCCATCTATGGCTCCAATCTGGACGAATTTTTCATGGTGCGTGTGGGCTCCCTGCAGGAGCGCGCCAACCTTGCACATAGCAAAAAGGATAAGGATAAGCGCGAGAACAAGACCAACATGACGGCGGAGGAGCAGCTGAACGCCATCATGCCCAAGGTGGCTCGTCTGCAGGAAGACTGCGATAAATACTACGAGAAAGCGCTGGAAAATCTGAGCGCCTGCGGCTATCATAAGGTGGATTTCAACACCCTGAGCAAGGAGGATGAGCACTTCTGGAAGAAGTATTTCCAGAACGAGCTGTTCCCTATCCTCAGCCCGCAGATCGTGGACAGCCGCCACCCGTTCCCGTTTCTGCGCAATAAGGAGATCTATCTCGGTGTCCTGCTCAAGGAGAAAGAGGGTCAGAGTCTGGGGATGATCCCCATTTCCAGCCAGATGGAGCGTCTGCTCGTGGTGCGCCGGGAGGAAAAAACCGAGTTCGCTCTGACCGAAGAACTGGTGCTCCACTATGCGGCCCTCATCTTCGGCAAGGATGCCGTGCAGGAAAAGTGCCTGTTCCGTGTCACCCGCAATGCCGACATTGACGTGAAAGAGGGGATGATGGACCATGATATCGACTACCGCGAGATCATGGCCGACCTGCTCAAGCGCCGCCGCAAGCTGGCGGCTGTCCGTCTGCAGGTCACGCCCACGGCCCCGCAGGAGATCCAACGCATCCTCTGCGATAAGCTGGAGCTGGGCCGCAAGCGGGTGTTCGTCCAGAAGAGCCCGCTGGACCTGAGCTTCTTCTACAAGCTTACCGGCAGGATGGAGGCCGACGGCCACCCGGAACTGTTCTATCCCGCCGCCCGGCCCATGCTGCCGCCTCAGGATTACGATCTGGCCGCCGAGGTGGAGCAGCACGATGTGCTGCTCAGCTACCCGTACCAGTCCATCCGTCCCTTCATCGCCATGCTGAAAAAGGCTGCGCAGGATCCGGAGGTCATCTCTATCAAGATGACCCTGTACCGGATGGCACGGGAATCCCAGATCGTGCAGGCGCTGATGGAGGCAGCCGAAAACGGCAAGGAAGTGGTAGCGCTGGTGGAGCTGCGTGCCCGCTTTGACGAGCAGAACAATATTGATTGGTCCAAGCAGCTGGAAGAGGCGGGCTGTACTGTCCTCTACGGCTTCGAGGACTATAAGGTGCATTCCAAGCTGACCCTTATCACCAAGAAGGGCCCGCAGGGGTACAGCTACATCACCCAGATCGGCACCGGCAACTACAACGAAAAGACCAGCGAACTCTACACCGACTACTCCTTCATCACGGCGGATCTGGGCATTGGAGAGGAAGCCTCCAACGTGTTCCAGAACCTCGCCGTGCAGAAGCTGACCGAGGAAACCGAGACCATGCTGGTGGCACCGCTCCGCTTCAAGAGCGTTCTGTTGGACGAGATGGATCGGGTCATCAACGCCGCCAAGCTGGGCCGCCCGGCATCCATGATCCTGAAAAACAACTCCATTTCCGACCGTGATATCATCCTCAAGCTCGAAGAAGCCAGCTGTGCGGGCGTGCGTATTGATATGATCGTCCGCGGTATCTGCTGTGTCCGCGCCGGGGTGCCGGGCAGGACTGAGAACCTGCACATCCGCAGTCTGGTGGGCCGCTACCTTGAGCATGGCCGCATTTACAGCTTTTACGATGGCACCACGACCCGCATCTATATCGCTTCCGGTGATTTCCTTACCCGAAACACCGAGTGCCGTGTGGAGGTGGGTGTCCGGGTGGAGGACCCTGTCCTCATCCAGAAGCTGAGCGATATTTTGCAATTGCAGCTCCACGATAACGTCAACGCCCGGGAAATGCAGCCCGACGGCAGCTACCAGAAGGCTTACGACGAAGCCGTGGAGCTGGCTGCCAGCATGGGCCTGTAAAAGAAATAACCTGTAACGCGGATGCGCGGGG
>CALDLZ010000266.1 GCA_937915335.1 uncultured Faecalibacterium sp. | reverse complement strand
TGCGGCGGCAATGGTCACAGCTACCTCCTGGTGCTCCTTGTAACCGGCAGGGATGACATTTTGCAGATACTCCCAGCTGCTGGTGCCGGATTCGTTGACCAGCCGCAGGAAGGTCTCAAAATCCCCGGCACGCAGGGCTTCCACCTGCCGGGCGACACGCTGATTGTCGGCATAGATGTGGAAGGCACGGAGCACGGCACGGTCTCCGCACTGTTTGCGGCACTCGGGCAGATTGGCGATAAAGGTCTCAAATGGAACATCCCGCAGGACCTCGCCGCCGCAGACAGCGGCCACGGCGCGGCACTCGTTGGGGATGGCGGCATATTCATCGGTCAGGTCAGCGTGATCCGCACCGGAATCCAGGATGCAGAGGGCCAGACCGGCCTTGGAGAAATCGACCTGCACCGGTTCGACATCAGGATGGGCCGGATCGGCAAAATCAATGGTGATAATGTTGCCCACGCTGGATGCCATCTGGTCCATCAGGCCGCAGGGCTTGCCAAAGTAGACATTCTCCGCCCATTGGCCGATCTGTGCAATGGCAATGGGGGAGACCTTCTCGGCCATAAAGCAGTCGTTCAGGATGACACCGATCAGAACCTCAAAGGCGGCAGAGGACGAAACACCGCTGCCCTTGGGCACGTTGGAGGAAACGTAGACATCCAGGCCAGAGAGGGCGGCACCCCGCTCCTTGAAGGCCTCGCACTCGCCCCGCAGCAGGGCCATGGTGGTGTTCTCCTCTTCCTTACGGGCGGCAAGATCGTTCAGGTCGATGACGCAGAGGTCATAGCCCTCGCTCTGGACACGCAGCTGGTTCAGAGCATTGGGGGCGGCGGCGGCGATCATATCAATGTTCACGCTGCCGGCCAGCACCCGGCCATGCTGGTGGTCGGTGTGGTTGCCGCCGATCTCGGTACGGCCCGGGGCACTGTACAGGCCCGCCTCGGCATGGGTACCAAAGGCGGCCTCCAGCCCGTCCAGCACAGCCGCATAGCGTGCGGCGTGAGCGGCGGTCTGTTCCGGCGCACAACAGTAGAGGGAGGCCAGCCGGGCAGTGTGGTTGCCGCCCGCCAGCTCCTGCTTCCAGACAGAAATAGGCTTCATCATGGTGCGTTCCTCCTCGTATGGATCGATGTTATGATTCAAAGGGGTCAGACCCCATCTTTCCTGTTTCTATAATAAGAAATCTGAGAACAAAAGACCATGTATTATTGTTGCATCTCGATGGAAAGGCTGGCTCAGTTCCGCGGCGTGAAATCGCTGCCGGTGAGCCCGTCAAGATTCAGCATTCCCTGCAATGCGGCGATATCCGCCGAAACATCCAGAGCATCCGATGCAAACAGCTTGTCCAGCTGGTTTTCAAAGGCTGTGATGAGCAGATCCATGCTCCGCTCGATACTCTGCCTGGTCTCGGTGATGTTGGTACCCTGCACATCCTGCGCCGAGAGCTGGGCGTAGGTGTTCAGCAGCTTGAGGGAGGTGGGCAGGTAGTAATCCATAAACTTCTGCAGCTGGGCTTTTTTCTCCGGATCCTTTTTGGCCAGCGCAAAGATGCGGGCACTGAGCTCTTCCAGCCGGGAGATCTTTTCGGTCATCACGGGGTCTGGAATGGCCTCGTTGACCTGCCGCAGCTGGCGCTGCAAGGCAGCATACTGATCCTCAGGGGCCGGTGCCGGGGCAGGTTCCGCAGGCTTGGGCGGCTGGGGTGCGGCACCCCGCACCACCAGTGTGCCGGTGCGGTTGTCGATGTAGGCATCGGCCCCGAAGTAGCCGTGGTCAATGGCTTTTTCCACGGTGGCCCGGCCCTTGGCGGCATCGATGCCTGCGGCGGCGAACAGTTCGTCCAGTGGGATATTGTCCCGGTCACCCACGATCTTGTCCAGCTGGCGTTCCAGCTTGCGGGCCTTGTTCATGTGCAGACCCATCAGCAGGGCAGCGCCGCCGCCAAGGGTCTGCGCAGATGCGGTCAGCACCTCGCCCCAGTCGAACCAGTAGCCCCACAAGTCGATGATATCGACAAGGTTGCCGATTCCTACCAATAGGAAGATGGCACCGAACACCGTGCAGAGGGTGGTCAGGGCCTTGTGCCACTTTTTGGCGTTCTTCTGTTCCGTGGTGGGGATATCGTGGCCGTAGACAGGTTCATTGCCCGGGTCAGCCCTGGCCGCGCGGGTGTCCTGCGGGCGGAAGTCGCTGGAATAATTCGCGTTTTCCAGCTCCCTTTTTTCGGCATCTCGGTCGATGGCACGCAAAATAAAAAACAGAACACCCAACGGTGCCGACATGGCAAATAATACCAGCAGGGCGATGGTGGGAATGTGTGCGAGAACGTGCTTGCTGCGTCTTGGCTCCATGGGGCAACTTCCTCCTAAAACAAAAAAAGCCGTGTTCCACTTTATTATAGCGGAGCACGGCCCTTTTGTTAAGGGGGTAATTATATGTGGGAATGGGAATTACTTCATCAGGCTGCAGACAGCTTCAGCATAGGCGGCGGGATCATCCACAGGCAGGCCCTCGATCAGCTGTGCCTGGGCGTACAGCAGGCTGCTGTACTTCTTGACCTTTTCGGTGTCACCGGCCTCCTGTGCGGCCTTCAGCACGGCGAACACGGGGTGGTTGATATTCAGCTCCAGCACCTTGTCGCTCTTCACGCCTTCGCTGCCGGGCTGCTTGGACAGCACCTTTTCCATCTCGATGGACAGAGGGCCGTCAGCGCTCAGGCAGACGGGGTGATCCTTCAGGCGGGTGGAGACCTTGACCTCCTTGACCTTACCGTCCAGGGCATCCTTCATGGCATCGAACAGAGACTTGTTCTCAGCGGTGGCATCCTCGGCGGCCTTCTTCTCGTCCTCGGTCTCAAGGCCCAGGTCACCGCTGTTGACATTCTTGAACTCCACGGTGCCGTCCTTACCCTCGGCATCCTTGCGGGGATAGCTGCGCATGATCTGCAGGCAGAACTCATCCACATCCTCGGTCAGCAGCAGGACATCATAGCCCTTGTCCAGAACCAGCTCAGCGGCAGGCAGCTTGGCCAGACGGTCGGTGGAATCACCGGCGGCAAAGTAGATGAACTTCTGCTCGGCGGGCATCTTGTCGATGTACTCCTGCAGGGTCACCATCTTCTGCTCCTTGGCAGAATAGAACAGCAGCAGGTCACGCAGCAGCTCGGCATGCATGCCGTAATCGGAGTAAGCACCGAACTTGATCTGACGGCCGAACTCCTTCCAGAACTCCTCGTACTTCTCGCGGTCATTGACCAGCATGGAGTGCAGCTCGTTCTTGATCTTCTTTTCCAGAGCGTTGTGGATCAGCTTGAGCTGGTTATCTTTCTGCAGCATCTCACGGCTGATGTTCAGGCTCAGATCCTGACTGTCCACGATGCCCTTGACAAAGCTGAAGTAATCGGGCAGCAGATCAGCACACTTCTCCATGATGAGCACGCCGGATGCGTACAGGGCCAGCCCCTTTTCATATTCCTTGGTGTAGAAGTCGTAGGGGCGGTGGCTGGGCACAAAGAGCAGGGCATTGTAGTTTGCGGTGCCCTCGGTGCGGCTCACGATAACGCGGGCGGGGTCAGAGTAATCGTTGAACTTGTCCTTGTAGAAGTTGGCGTACTCCTCGTCAGTGACTTCGCTCTTCTGCTTCTTCCAGATGGGCACCATGCTGTTCAGGGTCTCGAGCTCGGTGTAGGTCTCCCACTCGGGCTTGTAATCCTCGGGCTTGGGATCGGGTTCAGGCTTCTGACGGCTCTTCTCCCGCTCCATCTGGATGGGATAGCGCACATAGTCGCTGTACTTCTTGACGATGGCCACGATGCCGTACTCGTCCAAGAAGTTCTCATAGTTGTCGGTATCGGTGCTCTCCTTGATGTGCAGGATGATGTCCGTGCCGACGGTATCCTTCTCGGCGGGGTTCAGCTCATAGCCATCAGCACCGCTGGACTCCCACTGCCAGGCCTCGTCGGAACCATAAGCCTTAGAGATGACAGTCACCTTATCAGCGACCATGAAAGCAGAGTAGAAGCCAACGCCGAACTGACCGATGATGTCGATGTTCTCGTCCTTGTTGTCCTTCTTGAAATCCAGAGAGCCGGAGTGGGCGATAGTGCCCAGGTTCTGCTCCAACTCGTCCTTGGTCATGCCGATACCGTTATCGGAGATGGTCAGCAGGCGGTTGTCCTTATCGCGGGTAATAAGGATGCGGAAATCGCCCTTGTTCATGCCGACAGAGGTGTCAGTCAGGCTCTTATAATAAAGTTTGTCGATGGCATCTGAAGCGTTGGAGATCAGCTCGCGCAGGAAAATTTCCTTGTTGGTGTAGATGGAGTTGATCATCATGTCCATCAGCTTTTTGCTTTCAGCCTGAAATTCTTTCTTAGCCATAATACAAAACCTCTTTTGTACAGTATTCAGATCCGGCTCCCCACAAAAGGAGCTGCCGCCCACAGCGGCTGATGCAGCAGAAGCAGGAACACCTAAACTTCTTAGCACTCATATCTTTCGAGTGCTAATATACACCGATGCGAGCCAAAAATCAAGGGGTTTCATAAAAAGTTCAGAAATGAACTGGAGCAAAATACCTTTTATGCGTTGCTACAAAAATTTCATAAAGAAAGAGTTGACCTTTCACAATTTTTAGCGTATACTGGTCAGCGAACACAAACGAGGGAAGAAGGAAACATGTTATGGCAATGAAGCCGGAAATCTCCGTGAAGAACCTGCTGATGCAGGCGTTTCTGACGGGTTGGGAGCTCTCCGATAAGAGCATTTCGCAGGACGAGTACTTACAGAGCGCTATCCAGGTCATCGAAGTGCTGCAGGTGGAGCCTGAGAATGTCTACGCAGAGGAAGGCCTGGGCCTGACCGACGGCGACGAGGTGGATCATTTGGATGACCTGCTGCGGGCCGACGGCCAGTGGCTTTATTACGGGGTGGAGAAGGAAAACTTCTTCCTCATCCAGTGGTACCCCGATCAGGCTTCCGCCAAGGCAAAGCTGGCCGAACTGGAAGCGCTGGGCGATGGTAAGCAGTATCTGGTAGACCTGAGCCTGACCCGGGAAAATCCCTCGGATGCCGAAAATTTCGGTAATTCAAACCCCGTTCAGCTGCGCAGCTGAACACAGCGGCTCTGACAAAAGGAAAGGGAAACCCTTATGCAGCTTTCGCAAACGGAACGTGAAAAGCTTTACGCCATTCTGGAACAGTACGATCATCACCCCAAGGTGCAGGAGATGCGCGCGTTTATCCAGCATGGCGATGTGACCACCTACCAGCACTGCAAGAATGTGGTCATCGGCCGTCGCGACGCCCTCGCCTACCAGCACCG
>CALDLZ010000265.1 GCA_937915335.1 uncultured Faecalibacterium sp. | reverse complement strand
TCGTGGATAAGCCCGCCATCCAGTATCTGGTGGAAGAGGCCGTGCGCTCCGGCATCACCGATATCCTCATCATTCTGGGCCGGAACCAGAGCATCATTGAGGATCACTTTGACCGCAGCCCCGAGCTGGAAGAAAAGCTGGCCGCTCCCGGCAAGGAGAAGATGCTGGAAGAGTGCCTGGGCATCTCCAATCTGGCCAACATCTATTTCGTCCGCCAGAAGCAGACCCTCGGCCTCGGCCATGCCGTCAGCACAGCCAAAGCCTTTACGGGCGACGACCCGTTCGTGGTCATCTACGGCGACGATGTCATCTGGGGTGAGGATCCTGTCTGCGCCCAGCTGATCCGTGCCTATGAGGAGTTTGGCCGCCCGGCCGCCGGTGTCTCCGCTGTGCCCTGGGCCGACGTGAGCCGCTATTGCAGCCTGAAAACCACCCCCCTCCACGACAACTATTTCTTCGTGGATGACATGATCGAGAAGCCCAAGAAGGGCCAGGAGTTCAGCAATTACTCCATTCTGGGCCGTGTCCTGCTGACCCCGGAAATTTACGATATCCTTGCCCACACCAAGCCCGGTGCAGGCGGCGAGATCCAGCTGACCGATGCCATGGCCGAGTATGCCCGCAACTGCGGCGGCATGACCGCTGTGGAGTTCACCGGCACCCACTATGACATGGGCAACAAGCTCCGTGTGGTGGAAGCTCAGGTCGAGCTGGCACTCCAGCACCCCGAGATCGGTGAGGCTTTCCGTGCTTATCTGAAGGAGTTCTGCAAGACTCTGTAACCTGCAATTCATCCAGTAACATAAGAAGGCCCATGCCTCGCACTCTTTCCAGTGCAAGACATGGGCCTTTCCGTTTTACTTATTCACTTACCTGACTCGGATGCGCCTGAGGCGGCATCTTGGCAAAGAGAGCCTTCAGCACCAGCGGGGTAGCCACGCTGGACACGACGATGAGCAGGATGACGGCGGTGAAGTAGACGGAATCCACCACGCCGATATCCAGACCCTTCTGGGCCACGATCAGGGCCACCTCGCCGCGGGTCATCATGCCAACACCCACCTTGAGGGAATCACCCCAGCTGAACTTGCAGATCTTGGCCGCCAGCCCGCAGCCGATGATCTTGGTGATGAGGGCCACGATGACGAAGCAGACACAGAAGAGCAGGATCTCAGGGGTCAGGCCGCTGATATCGGTTTTCAGGCCGATGCTGGCGAAGAACACCGGCGCAAACAAGACATAGTTGCTGATGTCCACCCGACGCTCCACATAGGGGGCATCGTTCATGGAGCAGAGGACGATACCGGCAATGTACGCGCCCGTGATATCCGCAATGCCGAAGTATTGCTCGGCAATGTAGGCCATGGCAAAGCAGAACGCAATGCTGACGATGGTGATACGCTGGGTGTGGGGGTTGCGCGCATCCAGCCACTTCATGGCAAAGTGCGTGATCAGGCCCACGCCAATGGCTGTGGCAAAGAAGAGCACCGTGTTGAACAACACCTTGCCCAGGCCCGTGCCGGTGCCGGAACTGGCACCCAGCACGCAGGTCAGCACCACGATGCCAATGACATCATCGATGACCGCCGCGCTGACGATGGTGGTGCCCAGGAAGCTCTTCAAATGGCCCAGCTCCTGCAGCGTTGCCACCGTGATGGACACGCTGGTGGCCGTCATAATGGTGCCGATGAACAGCGCCTTATAGAATTCCTGGCTGCCCACGGCCCCAAAGCCGTAGAAGGCGCCATACAATAAGGTACCGCCCAGCAGCGGCACCGCCACGCCCACGCAGGCAATCAAGGTAGCGATGGGGCCCGCCTTGATCAGCTCCTTCAGGTTGGTGCCAAGACCCGTGGAGAACATCAGCAGCACCACGCCGATCTCGGCAAAGATGGAGATGGTATCGCTGATATGCACCAGATTCAGCAGGCAGGGCCCGATGAGCAGGCCCGCAATAATTTCGCCCACCACCTGCGGCGCTTTGCACTTGCGGGCCACCAGCCCGCAGAACTTTGCGCTGAGCATGATGATGGCAAGGTTCCGGAATACAGAATACATCCAATCAACCTTCCTTCACATATTCACTTTCTATCCAATCCAGCGGGGCAGGCCGCGCCCTTTTCCCCACTAATACCATATTATATCGCTTTCACTTGTTAAAAGCAAAACAAACAGTGCTAAAAAACAGCTAAGTTTTTGATGGAGAGAATCTTTTATTTTCGTGCAAAATTCTTTGCGCAACCGCTTGACAAAAGCCGGACGGCTTGCTATAATAAATTGCTGTCTGAACAGACACGCCGCGCACGGCAGGCGATGCCGCATGTCGTGTGTACCCTTGGCCTCATAATCTTGAGGCCCTTAAGTCCAAAAGGAGGTGCTACAAAATGGCAAAGTACGAAACCATGCTGATTACCAGCGCCGCTCTCGACGAGGAGGCTACCGCCGCTCTGGTTGGTAAGTTCAAGACCTTGATCGAGAACAACGGTACGATCGATTCCATCGACGAGTGGGGCAAGCGCCGTCTGGCCTACCCCATCAACGACGAGGAGGAAGGCGTCTACACCGTGATCAACTTCACCAGCGAGCCCAGCTTCCCTGCTGAGCTGGATCGTGTGTACAAGATCACTGAGGGCGTTATGCGCAGCCTGATCGTTGCCCACGAGGAGTAATCTTTTCGTGACTGAAAGGGAGATCGTAAAATGTTGAATGTTGTTGCTATCATGGGCCGCCTTGTGGCTGACCCTGAGCTCCGCACCACGCCCCAGGGCACCAATGTGTGCAGCTTCCGCATCGCCTGCGACCGCAATTTTGTGCGTCAGGGTGAGCAGCGTCAGGCTGACTTCATTGATATCGTTGCCTGGCGCGGTCAAGCCGAGTTTGTTTCCAAGTATTTCCAGAAGGGCAGTCTGATTGCCATTGAAGGCAGTCTCCAGACCCGCCAGTATCAGGATAAGAACGGCAACAACCGCACGGCTGTGGAGGTCGTTGCGAACAACATCAGCTTTGCGGGCCCCAAGAGCAGCAATCAGGGCGGTGGAGCGAATTATCAGAATTCCGCTCCCGCCTACCAGAACGCAGCCCCTGCCCGTCCGGCCGCTGTGGAGGCTGCTCCCAGCTATTCCGCCGGCAGCGCG
>CALDLZ010000264.1 GCA_937915335.1 uncultured Faecalibacterium sp. | reverse complement strand
CTTTGACCGTGCAGCACCCGCCGGGCGCAGCACTTCAGCTACACGATTCTGTTGACCTCAACAAAATCGCTGCATGAACAAAGCCCACAGAACGCGTCAGCGTGCGTCTGTGGGCTTTTCTTGTTGCTCGTGGGTATTTTTCCTTGTCGTGGCCTTATCTGTGTTCTGACAGCCCCGGAGAGAGCTATCAGTCGCGATAGAACTTGCCCAGTGCTTTCAGCAGGGGCAAAAACTCATTGCAGATCTGTGCAGCCACATCCTCGGCGGTCTTTTCATCGTAGACGTGAGAAGTGATGTTGCGAGCCGTGATGATCTTGTTCCATTCCTCCGCATCCTGAATGATACCAGCGGCAAAGGCTTCTTTCAGCACGGCGCGCGGGGTGGCGATGGGCGTTGTGCTGCCCTGATCTTCCAGATACTCCTTGATGGACTTCCACGCTAGTTCCACAGTGAACTCAAACCGCTGGATCAGTCCATCGCGGTAAAGGGCATCCTGCTGGCTCTTCTGGTAAATGGCTACCGCCTGTTCCAGCTGTGCCAGTGCGCTGATATAGTGTTCAATCTTCTGCAGCATAAAGGGTCACACCGTCCTTCTTGATATTTTCGATAAACGCCGGGTTCATCCCGTCTGTGATATGCACGATGTCAAATTTCAGTAGCGTGGGCAAGTCCTCGCAGTCCATCCAGAAGTTTGCCCGGTTGCTCTCTGGCATCCCATACACGGCCAGATCCACGTCACTGTTATAGCGGTTGTCACCTCTGGCACGAGAGCCGAACAGCACGAGCCGCCGGGCACCGTGCTGGCGGGCGAGTGCTGCCAGCTGCTTATACAGTTCTTCCATGCTCATTCCTCCCCGGCGGGTTCATCCAGCAGCTTCTTGACA
The DNA here is from genome assembly GCA_937915335.1 of uncultured Faecalibacterium sp. Taxonomy (GTDB): domain Bacteria; phylum Bacillota; class Clostridia; order Oscillospirales; family Ruminococcaceae; genus Faecalibacterium. Next base: position 1,922 of record CALDLZ010000264.1, on the reverse strand, counting down.
AATTCCTCTGTGGAGCCTGTGAAATGCTCACCGCCGCCGTTGTCCAGTTCCTTGATGGCTGCTATGGTTTCAGCATTCGGAATCTCATCGGGCACATATTCCAGCAGATCACCCGGCTGGCAGCCGAGCAAGCGGCATACCGTGTCAATCGTTTTCCATGATGCAAGCTCACCATGCCGCAACTGCTGCAAGGTAGCCTGTCCCATGAGTTTTTCATCCCTGATTCGAGTTTGAGTGTAGCCGATTGCTTTCAGTGCTGGCAAAATATCCGTCTTGTACTTTATGGACATATCTTTCGCTCCTTTCCTACACTCATTATACATTTCATTATCACTAAAAACAAGTGAAATTCAAACAAGATTTATCACTAATATTTGGTGATATTCCCAATAGAAATCACTAGAATCAAGTGATATAATAAAGACACAGCAAGGGAAGCACGACCGGAAGGCAAGGGGCGAAGTAAGAACCGGGAGCGCAAATACCGAGAGTTAGCTAAGTCAGTAACCCACTTCCTGAAAGCTGTATATGAAAAATGGCCCGGTGCCAGCTACCAACTACACACCGAGCCAAACCCAACAACAGGGTCAAGCCCATTATACAGGAGCTGACCCGCAAAGTAAAGCGAGGACAGTATGAAGAAGTACAATCTCTCCGAGATCATGCGCAAGGCATGGAAGCTGTACCGCAAGGGCGTGAGCAGCTTTGCCGAGGCCCTGCACCGGGCATGGAACAGCGCAAAGGCCGCCCCGGTCAATGCCCAGCGCATCGAGGAAGCCCAGCAGACCGCCGGGATCACCGAGCCTGTGAACACATGGGCGGGCTGGAAAGCCGCCGGGTACATGGTGGAGCATGGCGCAAAGGCCCTGTTTCAGGCGGTGCTTATCCACAGCAGCAAGGGCGATGGCCAGACCTACCGCGCATCGTTCTTCGGTGCATCGCAGGTGAAGCCACTGGAAGCCCAGTAACACGCACAGAGGACCCCCGGCGGGAAGATGGAAGCCCGCCGGGCATGATGGGAGGATATGACCATGAAGATGGAGAAGAAAATCAGCTTACACGCCTTTGAGGTGGAGTACATCGACCAGCGGGAAGCAAAGCCCCGCACCCTGCACCGGGAGAGCATCGTACTGGACGGTGGCCGGATGAACACGCTTGACCACCTGAACCAGACCCCGCAAAGCTGGATCCGGCAGCAGTACGCCCAGCAGGGCTACACCGTGGCAGCCATTCACAAGGGCGACAGCCTGACCGCCAAGGTAGACACCGGGTTTCTGTGGAAGCTGGCCGCACTGGATGCAGCCGCAGCAAAGGCCGGCAAGAGCGTGGCCAAGCTGCTGGAAGGAGGTGCAGCAGTATGACTGCAGCCCAGTGGCAAGAAGTCCTCTGCCGTGTCCGCAACCTGTCAGCAGCCGACAAAGACCGCCTGTTGACCTATCTCCACACGCTGCACGATGCAGCACCACGACTCTCGAACACCGAGGGAACGCCGGACACGCCCAAGGTACTGTAACAGCCCCACCGGGCTATCAGCGGGCTTTCCAAGCCCTATCCTTACACAGTCAGACGAGAAATTTTCCGGCACTTTAATTGAAATTTCAGCGTAAAACATCAAATCGAACGGTCAAATATCAAAATTCGATTAAATTTTGAAAGTGAGGTACACTATGCAGAATCACGGATATCCAAGTTCTGTGCCCAGCATCAGCGCAGAACAGGCCATCGCACTGGCCGAGAACATGAACTCCCTCGATACCCTGAAAGAAGCCCGCAAGCTGTTCATGGACCTTATCGGAACGACTGACCCCGCCCTTGAGGGCTCATACTTCTTCATGCGTCGCCTTGCCGAATTTTGGAACGCTGGCAGGGTGCAGGGCATCCGGGAAGAACGTGCCCGGCGGAAGCGCAAGCCTGAAGGCTCG
>CALDLZ010000263.1 GCA_937915335.1 uncultured Faecalibacterium sp. | reverse complement strand
GCCGTAACGTTGGCAAGGGCACCCCGACTGTCTGGTGGGACATCGTGCCGAACAGTGACAAGTGCGAAATTTACGCTTATATGGCAGGCGGCGGCTGCACCCTGCCCGGCAAAGCCATGGTGCTGATGCCCGGTGCAGGTTACGAAGGTGTGACCCGTTTCGTCATGGACGTCATGACCAGCTACGGTATCAACGCCTGCCCTCCGCTGCTTGTCGGTGTCGGCGTTGCGACTTCGGTTGAGACTGCCGCTCTCCTGTCCAAGAAGGCTCTGATGCGTCCTCTGGGCAGCCACAACGAGAATGAGCGTGCAGCTTATATGGAGAAGCTGCTGGAAGATGGCATTAACTCCATCGGCCTTGGTCCTCAGGGCATGGGCGGCAAGTATTCTGTCATGGGTGTTCATATTGAGAACACCGCTCGCCACCCTTCCACCATCGGTGTTGCCGTCAATGTCGGCTGCTGGAGCCACCGCCGCGGACACATCATTTTTGATAAAGATCTGAACTACACCATTGATACTCATTCGGGGGTGACTTTGTAATATGCTGACAATCAAAGACGGAAAGAAAATTCTTACTACTCCGGTCTCCGCAGAAGACCTGAACGACATTCACATCGGTGATGTCGTTTATCTAAACGGCGACCTGACCACCTGCCGTGATGTGGCACACCGCCGCCTCGTGGAGGAAGGACGTCCGCTGCCCGTGGATGTCAAGGATGCTGCTATTTTCCATGCTGGCCCCATCATCCGCCCACTGGAGAACGATAAGTTCGAGATGGTCTCGGTCGGCCCCACCACCTCCATGCGCATGGAGAAGTTCGAGTATGAGTTCGTGCAGAAGTCCGGCGTCCGCGTCATTGTGGGCAAGGGTGGTATGGGTCCCAACACCGAGCGTGCCTGCAAGGAGTTCGGTGCCATCCACTGTGTCTTCCCTGCCGGCAACGCTGTTGTTGCCGCCACTGAGGTGGAAGAAATCGTAGAGGCTCAGTGGCGTGATCTTGGCATGCCGGAGACTCTGTGGCACTGCCATGTTAATGAATTTGGCCCCCTAATCGTCTCTATCGACAGCTATGGCCGCAATCTGTTTGAAGAAAACAAAGTCATCTTCAATGAACGCAAAGAAAAGGCCATCGAAGAGATCTGCAAGCACGTCGGCTTCATCAAGTAATCCGGACATTCTCTCAGCGGGGGACAGACTTCACTCATTATTTCCTTTCATACGATTCTCCTAAATCGTTCTTTTTACCCTAAATTCTGCTCAGCTAAATTGCCACGCTCATGTTCTCCGCAGTTGCCCCGGATACCTTTTCCGCGCAAAGGTGTCCGGGGCGTTATTTGTTCATCACAAAGAATCTCTACACAGGAGGAAACCTTAATGACCCCTTTGGAAATCACACTGCTCATCCTGCTTGTGACGATCATTGCCTTTGTCTCCGGCAAGGTACCGTTTTCGGTCATCTCTACCGGGATCATTCTGGCTCTGATCCTGACGGGCATCAAGACCCCTGCTGAAGCCTTCAGTGGCTTTATCAATACGAACGTAGTCATGTTCGTGGCAATGTTCGTCATCGGTGCAGGTCTGACCAAAACGCCCCTCATCGACAAAGCGCAAAGTCTTGTCATCCGCTACAAAGACAATATGCGGATGCTGATTTTTTTGTCCTGCGTTGCGGGTGCGTTTCTTGGGGCCATCACCAGTGCAACTGCTACCGCAGCCATCATGATTCCACTTTTGGTAGGCATTGCAAATGATATCGGCGTAAGCCGGAGCAAACTGCTGTACCCTTCTATGGCCTGCGCCAACATTGCCACTCAGATGACCTTTCTTGGTCAGGGTGCTTCCAATATGGCATGGAATGATGTCATGATGCAGGCAGGCGCACCAATTCCGCTGCACATCTGGGATTTCACCATTGCACGAATCCCGATGTTGACGATTGCGATTCTGTACATGACCTTTATCGGCTACAAGCTGATGCCGGACATTCCGAACGACCAGTTTTCAGATGCAGCACAGACCACCAACGAGACGAAAAAGCTCAGCCCGTTCAAGCGCAACTTAGCCGTCGTCATCGTTCTGGTCTCCATTGCGATGATGCTGCTTGAAAATGTCATTGGAATCAAGATGTATCTCACATCCTGCATCGGTGCCGCTGCTCTGGTGCTGACGGGTGTGCTGACCGAGAAAGAAGCCCTCAATTCTATCCACCAGCCCACCATTTTCCTGTTTGCCGGTGTGCTGGCTTTGTCGGATGCCATCCAGACCACTGGAGCCGGTGATGTGGTAGCAGACTGGATGATCCGCCTGCTCGGCAATACGACCAATCCGTATATTATCATGCTGGTATTTTTCCTTGTTCCGTTTATTTTAACGCAGGTCATGTCCAATTTGGCTACTCTGACCATCTTTATTCCACTGGTTACTTCAGCCTGCATCCGCATGGGCGTAGACCCGCGTGCCGCAGTCATCGGTGTGATTACAGCCAGCTGTGTTTCCATCATGACCCCCATGGCAGCTCCCTGTCAGATTATGATCATCGAACCGGGCGGATATACACTGAAGGACTATCTCAAGTGCGGCACTCCTCTGGCCCTCATCCTCATTGTCGTGTCCGTATTTTTCCTGCCGACGCTTTATCCTTTTGCCTAATCATATTCCCCCATGCCGTGTCAAGAGGGCCATAACTATTCGGCTCTCTATTCTTTCACCAGAATTTTGGAAACAGCTTCTTACACTCTGCCGAAAACAGCAAATTTTCAAATTTTCTTATTGACACGGCACAAATTTTATGGTAATCTATCCC
>CALDLZ010000262.1 GCA_937915335.1 uncultured Faecalibacterium sp. | reverse complement strand
GCTTACAAGCTGCCCAAGGAGACACCGGAACAGCAGGCCCACAAGGCCGCCGTACTGGAAACAGCACTGGACGGTGCCTGTGCGGTGCCGCTGGAGGTAATGGCTGCCTGCGGAGAAGGCATTGCGCTGGCCGCTGCGTATGCCGAAAAAGGCAGTGTGCTGGCCCTTTCCGATGCCGGGTGCGCGGCGCTGTTCTGCAAAGCGGCCATGCAGGCGGCAGGGCTGAACGTAAAGGTCAACACCCGTCTGATGGCCGATAAGGTCCATGCGGACGCGCTGGAAGCAAGGGCCGAACAGCTGCTGTCGGAGTTTGTGCCGCAGGCCGATGCGGTCTATCTGAAACTGTCGAAGTAAGTGGGGGAGAGAACATGGCTCAGATTTTGAAGGGCGCGCCGGTCGTGGCCGCTATGAACGAAGCAAACGCCGCTCGTTGTGCCGCATTGAAGGAAAGGGGTGTCGTCCCCACCCTGGCGGTAGTGCGTGTGGGTGCCCGGGAGGATGATGTCTCCTACGAAAAGGGCATTGTCACCCGGTGCGGCAAGGTGGGCGTGGAAGTGCGGCAGTTCCATCTGCCCGAGGATGTCACCCAGGAGAAGCTGCTGGACGTGATCCATCAAATCAACGAGGATACGTCTGTTCACGGGTGCTTGATCTTCCGGCCCCTGCCCAGGCGGTTCGATGACCGTAAAATCCAGGAAGCCCTCGCTCCTAAAAAAGATGTGGATGGTATCACGGATGGCTCGATGGCCGGTGTGTTCACCAATATGCCCATCGGCTACCCGCCCTGCACGGCCCAGGCCTGCCTTGAGATCCTGAAATATTACAACGTGCCGCTGTCCGGTAAACGGGCGGTGGTCGTGGGCCGCAGTCTCGTGGTAGGCAAGCCTGCCGCTATGATGCTGGATCGTGAAAACGCCACGGTGACCATCTGCAACTCCCGCACCCGGGACCTGCCTGAACTCTGTCGGGAAGCCGATGTGCTGGTGGTCGCCATGGGCAAGCGGGGAGCCATCGGGGCTGACTGCCTGCGGGAAGGTCAGGTCGTGGTGGATGTGGGCATCCACGTCAACGAAGAGGGCAAACTTTGCGGTGATGTCCGCTTTGATGAGGCGGAGCCCGTTGTGGATGCCATCACTCCGGTGCCCGGTGGTGTGGGCACGGTGACCACCTCTGTGCTGGTGGGTCATGTGGTGGATGCCGCGTCTGCCCGGTAAGATAAGAAACAAAACAGGCGGTGCCGGAAACTTCCGGTGCCGCCTGTTTTGTTATACCGTGGCCAGCACGGCAAGGATGCTCTGCCAACGGGGATTCTGCACAGGCTGTGCCACACGACGGGGAGCCGGAGCAGGCTCAGCATGAGCAGGGCGGCGGACACAGTCAGCCGGCTGTGCAAAAGGAGAGGCGAGCTCTGCCTGCCAGCGGGCGGCCAGCGCCATGGCCTCGGGATTGGATTGCAGGGTACGGCGTTCGGTTCCGGCCAGAAAATCACCCAGCCAGCAGAGGATGGCCGCAATGGGCAGGCAGTCGGCGGCGCGGGTAGACCAGTAGCACCACTCGCCGCCCCGGCCCACAAAGCTTTCCACGGTGATCATCGCACCCTCCCGGGCCGACTGGGGCAGGCAGGAGCAGGAAGACCCTGCCGCGCGGCGCAGCTCGCGCAGGATGATCTCGGTGCGGCCAGCGTCCAGGGCATCGTCCCGGATGCAGGCGGAAAAATCCGCACTGTCCAGCAGGCTTTCCGCCTTGGTGGGGAACTGCCCGGTCATTTCGCCGGACGCGTTGTGGCAGAGCTGCCAGCCCTTGCGGAACAGCTGAAAGTTCAGATTCCGGCGGCCCATGGTGGAGTAAAACACTCGGGCGCGGCCATTGGGAGCCTGCCGCAGTTCCAGATAAGCGTCCGCACCGCCCAGATCCTGGACTTTCACGGTCAGGAGCAGGGCAGCATCGGTTTTCTGTGCAGACATGGCACGGTGCATCTCTTCAAAATAGCGGCTGGCATCCATAGCGGGTCTCCTCTCTGGTTTTGGATGATGTGTCAAAAGCCATCCAACGGTTGTTCTTTGACTGCATTATAACATAAACAACCACAAAATACAACTATAAGTTTGCCAAAAACCAAAATATTTTGAAAAACAACCGCAAAACACAAAATATATGGTTGTAAATAAAAAGGCTCCTCCCGCCGGAGAAGCCTTTCATGGTTGTGAAATTCAGTCGCCCAGTTCCCGGATCTCATTCTGGATGAGCCTTCCGGCGGCACGGGCCAGCTGATCCATGCCACGGATGCGGGCGAGATTTTTGCCGTAAATGCGTTCCGCATCGTGGATGGAACTATCCTCGCCCATGAACACGGCGGAGACACGCAGGCCCTTGCGGCGCAGCTGGCGCACATGCACGTCGACCGTGCGCGTGTCGCCCGCGTACGTGTAGCCCCACACGCTCTCGAGCAGCTGCTCGG
>CALDLZ010000261.1 GCA_937915335.1 uncultured Faecalibacterium sp. | reverse complement strand
CAGCCCCGGCGGTGTTCTTCTTCATGAAGCAATATCTGGATGCGTCGCTTCCCATGGAGATTGTGGAGGCTGCCCGCATCGACGGCGCAGGAGAGTTCTACACCTTCAACCACATCGTGCTTCCCATCATGAAGCCCGCTCTGGCGGTACAGGCCATCTTCTCCTTTGTTGCAAGCTGGAACAACTACTTCATTCCCGCGCTGGTGCTGGATACGGCAGATAAAAAAACTCTGCCCATCCTTATTGCCCAGCTGCGCAGCGCCGACTTTCTCAAGTTCGATATGGGCAAGGTCTATATGCTGGTTGCCATTGCCATCCTGCCCGTGATCATCGTCTACCTGCTGCTCTCGAAATTCATCGTCCGCGGCGTGGCACTTGGCGGTGTGAAAGGCTGAGCTCATCCACCGACCAAGATTCAAAAACAGCAGAAGGCCTGCTCCCGGAGGAGCAGGCCTTCTGCTGTTTTGTACGCAAAACCGTCCCGGCTTTCTGTCAGTTCGGCTCCACAGGTTTCTTACTCTCTATACTCCTCCGGCAGCTGGTCGATGGTCTGCCACTTTGCCATGGCATCTTCCAGCTTCATACCGTTTGCCACAGCATCGCGGCGGCAGGCATTGACAGCCTGGATCTCCTTCATCTTGGCACCAGTCAGGGTATAGCCCTTCATTGCGATGAGAGTAGCTGCCCAGGCGATCATCGGGATGATGCAGAACAGCACGATGACCACCACATTCATGCCCGGAGTGTAGGGGTCATACTGGGTGGGCAGGCTCTCCAGACCGATGAAACTGACCGCAATACCGACGATGGTTGCGGACAGGCTGGACACCAGCTTATCCACGAGGCTGAACAGAGTGCCCATGATGCCGGGAATGTAGTTGCCGCTGCGATAAGTCTCGTAGTCGGAACAGTCTGCAACCATGGGGATGGGCATATCGGCCGTCGCATAATAAGCACCATAACCAATGCCAAAGAACGCAATGAACAGGATGGTGTAGAGGTTGATGGACAGGCCATTCTCTCCCATGATGGACAGGGTGAAAGCGTCTCCCCTGCCCC
>CALDLZ010000260.1 GCA_937915335.1 uncultured Faecalibacterium sp. | reverse complement strand
CGGCCCTTGGCGCTCAAATATAATACCATACGCCAACCACCTTGTCAACACTTTTTTCGAGATAATTCCAACTTTTTTGCCTTTTGGATATAACAGCTAGTTTTTTGTTGCTTTATGCTCCATTTTTGACATCCGCTTTCCTTATTTATATTATAGGGCATAGAAATCCCCCGGCAGTCGCTCTGACTGCCGGGGGATGTTTCTTTCTACTGTTCCTGCTTTATTTCATGCAAGGTCAGGCCAACGGCTGCTGCCAGTGCAGGCAGCATAGCGATCAGACCAACCGGCATCGGGCCCAGGATCGCATAGTAGGCATCCGCAGGGTCTATCAGGAGCACCGGGATCCCGCCTGCCGCATTGATGGCACCATGCGCAAGTGCAGGAGCCCAGATGCAGCTCGTCCGCTCGTAAAGCCAGTCCAGCAGGGTATTGAGGGCAAAGCAGAACACACAGAATACCACAAGGCCCAGCACGGGAGCGCCCAGATAGCTGGTGCCGTACTCATAGCCGACCATCAGCATAAGCGGCCAATGCCATACACCCCAGATGATGCCGCCCAGCAAGCGGCCATTGAGCAGGCCGAAGCGTTCCTTTAAGCGGGGCATCATGTAACCGCGCCAGCCGATCTCCTCACCCACGGCAGGGATCATGTTGATAAACGGGGCGTATGCCGCAGCTTGTGCCGCCGAGATAAGGAAATAGTTCACCGGGGTAATGCCCTGCTGTTCCAACTGCTGCAAGGCCGTTTCTCCTGCCGTGGCAGCAAGATAGCTGCCGGTGGTGTCCAGCCGGGACGGGAACACCGCAAAATAGAGAGCCATGCCAAGCAGTGTGAGCACCATAGGGCCGAACCACGCCAACAGATAATACTTTACCCTTCCTTTGAAGTATGGTTTCCAGCCAATACCCATGGGCTGATGCCGCCAGATCTTACAAGTCATCAGAACACCCACCGCCGGGCAAAACATGGTGGCGAGCAGGGCGATCTGGTAAAGAGCCGTGTTCCCTTGCTGAAGCAAGGCCATACAGCCGCCCACCTGACACAGCCATGCCAGACCGAACGCGAACAGGAAATAAAGGGCAAAGCCCTGTTTTTCTTTTGTGCTCATACAAACTTCACCGCCGTTCCGTAAGCAATCACTTCGGCCGCGCCCTGCATGACGCTGGCAGAAGCATACCGCATTCCCACAATGGCATCCGCGCCGAGCTCTTCCGCATTTTTTGCCATGCGTCCCGTGGCGATCTGCCGGGCTTCGGTGAGCATTTCAGCGTAGTCAGTGACTTCGCCGCCCACAAGGGTGCGGAACCCGGCCATGATATCGTGGCCGAAGTTGCGGCTCTGCACGGTGCTGCCCCGCACCACGCCCAGAGCCTCGATCTTTTTGCCGGGGACTTCATCAATAGTTACGATAAGCATCTTCTTCTCCCTTTCTGATCTCTTTGATCCGGTCAGCCAACACCTTCAGCGTGCCAAGAATACACGCCACCGGGATGCCGAACAGTACCACCAGCAGCGGCAGCGGCGGTATATCCTGCGGGTCAATGCAAAACGCCCAGACCATAATGCCAATGCTCAGCAGCATGATGGCGGTAAACAATCCTGCCCCCACCAGTGCGCCTTTGACGCGCTCGGCTTTGCGGTCCACCTGCTCAATGTTCACAAAGGACACCCCCTGTTCCTCTTTTGCGGCCAGACGCGTCAGCGTCTGTTCCACATCCAGTTCATTGAGGCTGACGGGTTCCTTTTGAAGCAGATTGCAGAAGTCTACCGCTTCATCTAGATCGGTACGGCGGGCATGAAGCCGCTCCAGCTGGCGGGTCATCCCGTCGGCCAGCGTGCACTCGCCATCCAGCATCTGCCGGATCTCGGCCAGGGGCACATCCAGCTTGCGCAGCAGCTTGATGCGGCGCAGGCGCTCCACATCCGCTTCCGAGTAGCTGCGGTAGCCGTTGCCGGGCTCCCGCCGGGGGCTTATCAGCCCTTCCTCCTCATAAAAGCGGATATTCTTTTTTGTTACGCCCACGGCGGCTTCCACT
>CALDLZ010000259.1 GCA_937915335.1 uncultured Faecalibacterium sp. | reverse complement strand
TGACCGTGTCGTGGCAGCGCTTCTGGAAGAACTGCGCACCGGCCGCTACGCCGATGCAGACCGTCTGCCCGCCGAGGTCGATCTGGCCTCGGAACTCGGTGTCAGCCGTACCGTGATTCGGGACGCGCTGAGCGAGATGGAGCGGGCCGGTTACATTGAACGTGTGCGCGGCATCGGCACGGTGGTCAACCGCACCGTGCTCGGCCTGCGCAGCCGCCTTGACCAGAAGCTGGAATACTACCCGCTGATCCGCAGCTTTGGCAGCTATCCCCACGCCGATGGCATCCAGATCTATCCCATCCGTGCCGGGGCCGAGCTTGCCCGGGATCTTGCCATTGCACCGGGGGATGAGGTCATCTGCATCAAAAAGCGCATCCTGGCCGACACCACCCCTGTCATCTACTCCATCGACTATCTGCCCCGCGCCCTCTTCGGCAGCCGGGACTATACCCGCATCGATTTAAGCGGCGGCGTGTTCGATATCCTGGAGCAGGAATGCAGCCAGCAGATCTCCTCGAATGTGGCCCATCTCAAGGCCAGTTGCGGGGATGAGGCCATCCGTGCCGCCATGCGTCTTGCCCCGGGCGAGGCCATGCTGCTGCTGGATGAGATCTGTTTCAACCGTCTGTGCCACCCGGTCATGCGCTCGCTGAGTTATTACACCAACTTCTTCGATTTTTCCATTCTGCGAAAATTACTTTGACGGAGGTAAAAATTCATGCGCCATCTGATCGACCCCTTGGATTTCAGTCAGGAAGAGATCAATTCTCTGCTGGCTCTGGCCGAACGCATCCGCTCCGACCCTGCCGCTTATCAGGACGTTGCGGCCCACAAAAAGCTCGCCACCTTGTTCTACGAGCCCTCTACCCGCACCCGCCTTTCCTTTGAGGCGGCCATGCTGAATCTGGGCGGCAAGACGCTGGGCTTCCCGAGCGATATGGTCTCCAGTGCTTCCAAGGGAGAAAGCGTTGCGGATACCATCCGCGTGGTCTCCTGCTATGCCGACATCGTGGCCATGCGCCACCCCAAAGAGGGCGCGCCGCTCCGCGCTTCCCGCTATTCCCGTGTGCCGGTCATCAATGCCGGTGACGGAGGCCACCAGCATCCCACCCAGACCATGACCGACCTGATGACCATCCGTACCCGGATGGGCCGTCTGGACAACCTGACCATCGGTCTGTGCGGTGATTTGAAGTTTGGCCGCACCGTCCACTCCCTCATCAAGACTATGGCGCGCTGTAAGAATGTCCGCTTCGTGCTCATCAGCCCCGAGGAACTGCGGGTGCCCGACTACATCATCAAGGACGTGCTGGAGGCTACTGGCATCGAGTACAAGGAGACCCGGAGTCTGGAGGAATCCATGCCCGAGCTGGACATCCTGTACATGACCCGTGTGCAGAAGGAGCGCTTCTTCAACGAAGAGGATTATATCCGCCTGAAGAACAGCTATATCCTGACCAGCGAGAAGATGACGCTGGCCAAGGAGAAGATGGCCGTGCTGCATCCCCTGCCCCGCGTGAATGAGATCGCACTGGATGTGGACGATGACCCCCGTGCCGCCTACTTTGAGCAGGTGCAGAACGGTGTGTACGTCCGCATGGCGATCATTATGACGCTGCTGGGTCTTGCTGACCCCAAGGCACCGAAGGAGGGCAACTGATATGCTGAACATTGATGAAATTCAGAATGGCATTGTCATCGATCACATCAAGGCCGGCACCGCTGTGGGCCTGATGGACCTGCTGGGCATTAAGGACAACAAGACCGCAAACGTGGCCCTGATCCAGAACGCCCGCTCCCACAAGGCCGAAGGCGGCCGCAAGGACATCATCAAGGTGGAGGGCGATTCCTCCTGGCTGAATCTGGATGTGCTGGCCTACCTCGACCCCAACATCAGCGTGACGGTCATCGAGAATGGCAAAGCCGTGCGCAAGGAAAAGCCGAAGCCTCCCAAGCGCCTGGTCAACATCGTCAAGTGCCGCAACCCGCGCTGCATTTCCTCCATTGAGGAGGAGTGCGACCAGATCTTTGAGATGAGCTCCAACGGCAAATACCGCTGCATCTACTGCGAGCAGGAGCTGCAGGTCAAGCCGGAATAAATAACTGAGACCACAAAAGGGAGTGTACCATACGGCACACTCCCTTTTTATTGTAAAAATCAAAAGCCTGACGAAGCTCTTTCCAGCAGCTCCGCACAGCATCCCATTCCCACATCGATGCCGTACAGATACAGTGCATTCAGAAAGTCTCTATTTACAGCAAATCCCCAAGATCGCCATTCAGAGCTTCGTCAGACTTTTATTCGTAAAGACTTCCGGACATCGCACACACGCCTGCGTGCCCGC
>CALDLZ010000258.1 GCA_937915335.1 uncultured Faecalibacterium sp. | reverse complement strand
GACAGCATCCATCAAGCCGCCCAAGCAGGATAAAGTCCTGCCCAAATACCTGACGGCGGAGCAATCCATGGACCTGCTGGAAAGCACCCAGTACCAGAGTGATTTCCCGGAGCGTGATTACTGCATGGTGGTGCTGTTTTTGAACTGTGGAATGCGTCTTGCCGAGCTTGTAGGGATGGATTTGGGTGATATCGACCTGGAACAGCGGCAGATCCGTCTGTTTGGCAAGGGCCATAAGGAGCGGATGGTCTACCTGAATGATGCCTGCATCGAGGCGCTGCGGCTCTACTTAGCCAAGCGCAACACGATGGAGGGCCTGAATCCAAAGGAAAAAGCCGTCTTTGTGACCCGCCGCCGGAAGGAACGCATCTCCAACCGCAGGGTAGAACAGCTCATCACCGGGGCTATGAAAGCTGCCGGGCTCAAGGGCTTTTCTACCCATAAGCTGCGCCATACGGCCGCAACACTGATGTACCAGACCGGCAACGTGGACATTCTGACCCTCAAGCAGCTGCTGGGCCACAGCAGTGTGGGTACAACTCAGATTTACACGCACCTGCAAGAATTTCAGGTGCGTGCAGCCATTGAGCAAAACCCGCTGGGCACGGTCACCCCTGAAAAAGCACGTTTGGATACAACAAAACGAGCAACAGGGGAGAGTAGGGAAGAAATTGACGCTACTTCGCTGGATGATGCCGCTCCTGCCGACCCCATGGAAGCCTTTGAAGGTGCCGCCAACGATGGCATCCGAGTGGATGTCTCTGCTATGACAGAAAAAACGGATTAGGAGCCTGTATGAACTACATGGACTTTTCCAGGACCTATCATGTGAGGATTCTGAAAGATGACGATGTTCCTTTGATCCTGGCGCTCTGCGAGAAAAACACACAGTTCTACGCATATTGTCCGCCATTTGTGACGGCTGAAAGCATCCGGTATGATATGCAGGTTTTGCCGCAGCGCAAGGCCAACGAACCGCAGGACAAGTATTATCTGGGATATTTTGACAAAAACGGTCAGCTGGCGGCTGTGATGGACTTCATCGACCATTATCCAACGGTACAGAGCGGTTTTATCGGGTTCTTTATGATGGAACGCTCGCTGCAGGGCGCTGGAATTGGCAGTTCGATCATCACGGAACTGTGCGAATATCTGCACGGTCTGGGTTATGAGTACATCCGGCTGGGCTATGTGGATGGCAACAAGCAAAGTGAAGCATTCTGGAAAAGGAATCAGTTTACGGATACTGGACTGAGAAATCACACACCGGATTATATGGTCGTTATAATGAACCGCACACTATAAAATAAATCAAAATCAAATACGAACCTGTGAAAAAACTCCGCAGATTGATTTACGTTTGCAAATTCTCTCTGCGGAGTTTTTGTATGTGGTTGGATTAAAACAAATCAAAAAGTACACTGAAAACACAAGCAAAACAGCAATGTATGAAAAAGCGTGGTAAAGGCACTGGAAAGGCCTGAAATGGACTCAGGTAGCTCGGGAGAGCCAAAACCCGGAAAAGAGGGCTTTTTCACTCCCCTATATTTCGCATAACGTGCATTATGCGAAACTATCATAATCAAAAAATCAGACCCTCTGCTCTCTCCCCACAGCCATGGTTCTGCGATTTCAGAGGGTCTGACCGACACGCTCATTCTGAATCAAGTTTCGGAAATTTTCTCGGAAATTTCTCAAACATCTATTCTTCCGGCAGCGGTGTTGTTTCAAAGTAAGCACAGATGGCCACATAGTATGCCCGGGCAGTTCTCTTACAGCCATCCTCACTGCCGAACTGTGCCACGTCTGCTTCACTGGTCACAAAGCACTGTTCTGCCAGCACGGCCGGACAGTTCACATCTTCCAGAATCGTAAAGCTTCGCTCTTCTCGTACTTCCTTGTGATTACTCTCCACCAGCTGCTTCACATCACCCTGATAATAAATGTACCTGATTCCTCCGCGGCCCCGCAGGCTGGCCTCTGCCGCCTGCATGGCACCGGCCAGTTTCTTTGCAAAGTAATAGCTCTCCTGATGGTATGTTCTTCCAGGAACAGCGGGATAACACTCAAAGCCTGATGCGCCGGAACCCTCGGGTGCCGAATTGCCGTGGATGGATAACAGCAGGTCTGGCTCCTGCGCATTGGCTGCCGCCGCCCGTTCGGCAGGCTTTACAGTAACATCATAGCTTTCCCGGGTGGTCAGCGGGATAAAGTTTGGGTCACGGGTCAGCCAGTCGCTCAAAGCCTGCGCCGTAGCGGCTGTTATCTCGCTCTCTTGCACTACTCCCCTTGCGCCCGGGTCAGAACCGCCATGTCCGGCATCTATCACAACACGATATGGCGGTTCACCGATTGTCGGACGGAAATCATCGTCATCTACTGTCGGCTTTGTCTGCCCGATGGAAAACGCCGCCTGCCACAAATACAGACCCAGGCTGACGCAAACGAAGCATACCACAAGCACCACGGCGTTTCCAAAAGAAAAGTGGTGCTGTTTCTGTTTCTTTCTGCGCTGTACCGAATGTTTCGCCATTACAACTTCCCTGCCATTTTACAAGAAAAGCCCGTCCATTGATCTGCTCTATGGACAGGCCCTTTCCGGAAAACTCCCGGATTGATTTTACTTCAATTCCACAACGGTCACACCGCTTTCACCCTCGCCGTAGCGGCCCAGGCGGAAGCTCTTGACCATCCGGTTGCCACGCAGGTGCTTATGGATGGCCGTGCGCAGAGCACCGGTGCCGTTGCCATGGATCAGGTACACCACCGTCTGGCCGTTCAGGATAGCCCGGTCAATGTAAGCATCCACCTCGGGCAGTGCTTCATCCACAGTCAGACCCAGCAGGTTCAGTTCCATCTTGGCCGAGCGCTGTACCCGCTCTACCCTGCCGTTTGGCCGGTTGGCATCGCCCGTCAGACGGGAATAGCGCTGCTGTGCTTTGGTTTTAGGCTGGGACTCCTTGACCAGTTTATCGGGCTGTTTCAGTCCCTTAAGGGGCACTTTGGTCTTAATGATACCAGCACGTACCAACACATCCCCGTTTTTATCGGGCAATGCCAGCACAGTGGCCAGCTGGTTGAGCTCTGCAATACAGACCTCCTGCCCCACCTTGACTTCCTTCAGCGGCACAAATTCCTTGACCGGGTTATGCACCACTTCCGTACCAATAAAGAGCTTTTCGGATTCCTTTTTCGCAATTTCACGGGCACGCTGAGCCTTCTGCTGGGTGCTCATCCGCTCGTCTTTTTGCAGCTTGCGCAGTTCGTCAGTCAGGGCATATGCCTTGCTTTCCACCTGCTGTGCCAGTGTACGGGCCTTGGCGCGGGCTGCTTCCAGCTCGTTTTCACCCTGCTGGATCAGCTCATCCCGCTTTTTCCGGGCTGCCTCCAGCTGGTGGGAAGCCTCGTTTTTCAGCTCCTCCACCTCATCCTGGCTTTCCTTCAGCTGCAATTTCAGATCATCCAACTGGCCCAGAACGGCATCCAGACGCTTATCCTCCGCAGACAAATGCTGCTGGGCTGCTTCGATCACCCGCTCCGGGATGCCCAGCTTCTCGCTGATGAGGAACGCATTGGATTTGCCCGGCACACCAACGCTGAGCTTGTAGGTGGGGCGCAGCGTC
>CALDLZ010000257.1 GCA_937915335.1 uncultured Faecalibacterium sp. | reverse complement strand
CATTGATTTCCGTCTCCTGCACGAGCAGGGCTACCTGACCGCTGACGAGATCCCCGCCGAGGTTCCGGTGGGGCCCGTGGATTACGGTACCCTCTACCAACAGCGCCCGGTGGTGCTGCAAAAGGCTGCTGATCGTCTGCTGGCAGCCCCCAGCGCGGAGTATAAGGCCTTCTGCGCGGCACAGAGCTTCTGGCTGGATGACTTTGCCCTCTTTATGGCCATCAAGGCTGAGCAGGGGCAGGCCGGTCTGTGCGATTGGCCTGACGACCTGCGCACCCGTCAGCCCGAAGCCGTGGCCGCCGCCAGGCAGCGGCTGGCCGGGCAGGTGGATTATTTCAAGGCAGTCCAGTTCTTCTTCTACACCCAGTGGAACGCCCTGAAGGCCTATGCCAACAGCAAGGGCATCCAGCTGGTGGGCGATATCCCCATCTATGTCAGCCCGGATTCCAGCGACCTTTGGACACGCCCGGAGCTCTTCCAGACCGACGGCCAGACCCATCTGACCCAGGTGGCAGGCTGTCCCCCGGATGCTTTTGCGGCAGACGGCCAGCTCTGGGGCAACCCGCTCTACGATTGGCCCCGCCATAAGGCTGAGGATTTCGCCTGGTGGAAGCGTCGGATGAAGCATGCTACCTCCATCTACGATGTGGTGCGCATCGATCATTTCCGGGGCTTCGAGAGCTACTACGCCATTCCTGCCGGAAACAAGACGGCGGCGGGCGGCCACTGGGAAAAGGGGCCTGACCGTGCTTTCATCGATGCCATGCACGAGACATTGGGCGAGGGCGGCATCATTGCAGAGGATCTGGGCTACCTGACCCCCGAGGTCAAGACCATGCTGGCCGCCAGCGGCTATCCCGGCATGAAGATCATGCAGTTTGCCTTTGACTGCCGGGAGCCGGGCAATTATCTGCCCTACACCTACACCCACAACAGCGTGGTCTACACCGGCACCCACGACAATGTAACCACCGAGGGCTGGCGGCAGAACGCCAGCCCCGAGGATGTCCACTATGCCTGCCGATATCTGCGCTGCCAGCCGGAAGATCTGACCGAGGCCATGATCTGCGCCTGCCTGTCCAGCGTTTCGGATATGGCAGTCATCCCCATGGCTGACTGGCTGCATCTTGGTGCGGAAGCCCGCATCAATACCCCCAGCACCCAGGGTGCGAACTGGCAGTGGCGGCTTTCAGCTCCCCTCACCGGCCTGCTGGCCGACCACATCGCCGATCTGACTACCCTATATGACCGGGTACCGGCAGCAGCCAACGATTAAACTTCTCCTTCTTCTTTTCTCCCCATACAAAGACGGCAGGCCCAGGCCTTCTCCCTTCCGGAGGTGCCCGGTGCCCGCCGTCTCTTTTTGGTTTTTTGTAATTTTCACACAACATTTTTTCGCTGGCCGCCGCTTTGCGCATCCCAGATATTTCCGCGCCGCACCGTTTCTTTTTTACAATTGTGCCATGATTTCTTCACAATTCTTTCGCATTTTAGGTTTCAGCGCTCTCTTGTTGTTTTTCGTCAATTATGCTATAATCCAAATAGCTCAACGTCCGCCTTTGCGCGGATTTTACGAACGAAAGGAGTTTTCCACCATGGAATTTACCTATCAGAGCCCGATGCAGCTGCCCGCATCCTATGCGGTTCTCTCTGAAGACGAAATGGTTTATATCGCAGGCGGTGCTTTCGAGCTGAATATTAGCGCGGATGATGTTGCCACCTTTACAACCAATGTCGTTGTGAACCTGATTCGTCTGATGGGTCAGGCTGCGATCACCAACACTCTGGCTGGTATTCAGAACATGCGCAATGATGGTCTGACCACTGCCGGTGCTATTCAGCATTACTGGGGCGGCCAGACCACCGTGGGCAAAACCATGACCTTTGTGGTTGCCGGTTTCGCCGGTGTCTATCTGTATTACCAGGCTGTCAGCCTTGTCAACACTTTCCTGAGCATTTATACCGAAGTCAAGGACATTTACAATGGTTCCGATTCTCAGACGGATGCCACCACAGCCGCGAACACGGCTCTAGTTGCCGCCTGATCCATAAACACCTGAAAGGAGCTTTTTTATGGAAAAAATGCATATGCCTGCTTCTTATGCAATGCTTCCGGAAGAAGAGCTGTCGGAGATTGTTGGTGGCGGAGAACTGGGAGATGCCTGGGGCAGCTTCACGGATAACCTTCACCTCGATGATTTCTTCTTCCAGGGAGGCATCCTCTCCATCTCCATCTCGTTTGTGCCCATGCTCCTGTTCAATGTGCTGGTGTCGGGCTACCAATTCGTGGATAACGTCTATAAAAACCTGTCCAACTGGTTTGGTTTCCACGATGACACCTTCGCAGCGGTCTCGAACTACACCGATGAGATGCGCCAGAAGCGTGAACAACGTGGTGTCTGAGCCGGATTTCCTGAACCATAAAAGAGCTTCACCGTCCCGGGAATTTTCTCGTGCGGTGAAGCTCTTTTTCTGTTCGTTCTGTTTCAGATGACCTGAACGGCGCCCTGCTCCCGCAGGCGGAGCAGATAGCAGCTGCCTGCCCCGAACACCCGCTCCATGGCATCGTGATATTTTGCGGTCAGCATCCCGGGCACAAAGGCCTGAATGGTTCCCGCAAAGCCGCCGCCCTGCATCCGCCAGGCTCCCCCCTGCCCTTCCAGCAGACTCTGGCTCAATGCCAGCGCCGCCGAAAGTCCCTGATGCCGTGTATCAGCGGCACAGTAGACGTTCTGACACAAGGCAAAGGATGCATGTCCGCTCTCCTGGATCAGCCGCAGAAAGGCTGCGAAGTCCCCGCTGACAAGGGCATTCCGCTGGGCCAGCGCGCGGGCGTTTTCCTCAAAGTAGTGGATAGTCCGCAGCACAGCACGGTCACCGCATACCTTGCGCAGACGGGGCAGTTCTGCCCAAAAGTCCCGCTCTTTCACCTGCCCCAGCACCCTGCCGCCCAGGCAGGCCGCAACGGCTTCCATCTCATGCCGGATGGCCGCAAACTCGCCAGTCAGCTCACTGTGGCTGCCCCGGGTATCGGTGACGCAGAGGGTCATTCCCGCAGAGAACAGGCCCGCTGTATGAATCTTCTCGATCACGGGCTGTGTTGGATCGGCAAAATCCGCAAAAATTACGCCGCCCACAGCACTGGTCAACTGATCCAGCAGACCACTGGGTTTTCCAAAATAAGTATTTTCGGCATATTGACAGATCTTTGCCAGCTCCGGGGCCGCCAGACCGCAGCCATATTCTCCATTCAGAATGACCGCCATCCCCATTTCAAAGGCAGCCGAGCTGGAAAGCCCGCTGCCTCGCAGGACATCGCTGGTGGTATAGGCATCGAAACCGCCCACCACTTTGCCCTGTGCCCGGAAGCCCTCGGCAATGCCCCGGATGAGGCTGGCTGAGTGGGTGCTCTCCCCCTGCTGAGGCTCCGGCTCACTCAGGTCGATGACATCCAGCTTATTGAATCCCCGGGACTTCACCCGGATAAAACCATCGTCACTGGGAGATGCCACCGCTACAAGGTCCAGCATCACCGCTGCCGCAAGGCCATAGCCATGCTGGTGGTCGGTGTGGTTGCCGCCCAGTTCTGCCCGACCCGGAGCTGAGTAAATATGCACCTGCCGCCCGGGGCCATAGTAAAGTTCAAACCGGGCCAGTGCTTCAGCGTACCGCTGCCGCTGGCGGGCCAGCACCGCCGGGGCTGTACCGTAAAGAGCGCTGAGTGCTTCATCCCATTGGCCGTTCAGGATCTGCTGTCTGAGTTGTCCGCTGGTTGCCATGGCCGTTCCTCCCCACAAACATTTCGCAAGGTTCGTGCATGAAAGCTTCATGCGTTCCCAAGTTAGTCTTATTGTACAGCATTCTGCACCCGTTTGCAATTTGAATCCGCAAAAAATCAAATTTCGGCGCGAAAGCCAAAGTTTCGGATGTACTTTTGTTGAATTTGCAGAGGTGATTATGGTATACTGGGAATAAGAATGCGATCAACTGGAGGAACCGAATATGGCAGATGTCTACAAGCAGTCCTTCAAGCAGAATTACACCAATAATATCGAGCTGTCCATCTTCAACTGCGGCTTGGAGCGCTGTGCGCCCGGCCAGACCTGGGGCCCCGGCATCCGGGATCACTACCTCATCCATCTGGTGGTCTCAGGCAAGGGTACGTTCGAGGTGGGCGGCCAGACCTTCGAAGTCGTGCCGGGTGATTTGTTCTTTGCCCGGCCCAGTCAGCTCATCCGCTATACCGCCGATGAGCAGCAGCCCTGGGAATACAGTTGGGTCGGCTTCAACGGTGCCTGTGCCCATAAACTGGCGGCACAGCTGCCTTTCACGGATGCCGCCCCGGTGCATCACACCAATGACCCCGAGGGGATGCGCGCGGCCCTGACCAATATCTATTCCTCCCGCGGCTTACAGCCCCAGGATGAAGCCGCCATGGTGGGTTACCTCTACCTGTTCATCTCCGCCCTGATGAAGGAAACCAGCGAAAGCCGCCCCCACAACACCTCCTCTTCCAATCAATATGTGCTGAACGCCATCAAATACATCCAGTTCAATTACTCCCACGATATTTCCATTGACGACGTTGCCAAGAGCGTGGGGGTTTCCCGCAGCCATTTGTACCGGGTGTTCATGCTCAACGTAGGCAAGAGCCCCATCGATTACCTGACCGAATATCGCATCAACGAGGCCTGCAAACTGCTGCGAGCCGGGAACCTGTCCATTGCGGAGGTTGCCATCTCTGTGGGTTTCTTCGACCAGTTCTATTTCTCGCGGGTCTTTAAGCGGGCCAAGGGAATGCCCCCCAGCAAGTACATTGCCGCCCAGAGCGAAGCCGCTGAGCCTCCTGCCGCTTCGGATGAAGCTTGACCCCAATCCCATTCCAAAGGAGAATTTCCATGCCCTTACAGAAAAATCAGGTGCTGACCCTGACCATCGAGCGCCTGTCCAATGACGGCAGCGGCGTTGCCCACAGCCCGGACGGTGAAGCCGTCTTTGTGCCTGGCACCGCCCCCGGTGATGTGGCCGATATCCGCGTTGTCAAGGACTGCGGCCGTTATGCTTTCGGCATTCTGGATAAGCTTCAGATCCCGTCGCCCGACCGCATCCCGGTAGACTGTGCCGTAGCCGGTCCCTGCGGCGGCTGCAGCCTGCGGCATCTGGACTATGCCGCCGAGCTCCGCGCCAAGGGTGAAAGCGTCACCGACGCGTTCCGCCGCATTGGCGGGCTGGATGTGCCCGTGCTTCCGCCTCTTCCCTCTCCTGAGATCGACCGCTACCGCAACAAGGTGCAGTTTCCGGTGGGCCGTGACAAGAATGGCAAGCCTTGTATCGGCTTCTACGCCGGACGCACCCACCGCATTGTTCCCTGCCCCGACTGCAAGCTGCAGCCGGACGTGCTGAACGAGATTGGCAGCGCGCTCTGTGACTTCTTTGCCGCCCATAATATCCAGCCCTACGACGAGCAGAGCGGCAAGGGACTGGTACGGCATGTGTTCCTGCGCCGGGGCGTTCACAGCGGGCAGATCATGGTCTGTCTGGTCTGCACCCGTGCAAAGCTGCCCCATGCCGAAGAGCTCTGTACCGCACTGACCGCCCGTTTTTCGGACGTTGCCACCGTTCTGGTCAATGTCAATTCCAAAAACACCAATGTCATTCTGGGCAGCGAGACCCACACCCTGTATGG
>CALDLZ010000256.1 GCA_937915335.1 uncultured Faecalibacterium sp. | reverse complement strand
TATACGGTGGGCGGAAGCTGCGGACATGGAGATCATAACAAAGGCCATGCTCAACATCATCAGAGCCATCAGGATGTTCATAATGTAGCCAAACAGGGCGTTCAGCTGGCCGGTGGTGATGGAGCCGTTCAGGACGTAGTGGGCACCGAACCAACTCAGGGCGATGTTGCAGCCATACACGGAGACCAGCATGGCGGGGTTGTTGAAGCTCAAGCGGTTTTCAGCATGAACGAACTGCTTGTACAGGCTCTCGCAGGCCTTGGTGTACTTCTCGTTCTCAAAGTGCTCGCGGACGAAGCTCTTGACCACGCGGATCGCGGAAACGTTCTCCTGTACGGAGGCGTTCAGGTTATCGTAGTTCTTGAACACCCGGTCGAAAATGCCGAAAGTGGGGATCATAATAGCGGCCAGAACTGCCACCAGGAACACGATCGCCACCAGGAACACCATGGTCAGCGAACCGCTGATGGACGATGCCATGATGAGTGCAAAAATCAGATGGACGGGAGCACGCACACACATGCGCTCGATCATCTGGAAGGCGTTCTGCACGTTGGTCACATCGGTGGTCATACGGGTGACCAGACCGGCCGTGGAATATTTGTCGATGTTGGAAAACGAGAACTTCTGGATGTTCTCGTACATCGCATCGCGCAGATTGCCTGCAAAGCCGGTGGATGCGGTGGCGGCAAACTTGCCGGCCAGCACGCCCAGCAGCAGGGCGACGGCTGCCACCAGGAAGGTGAGCAGACCGTATTTGATGACGGCGTTCATGTCGCCCTTTTCAATGCCCTGGTCAATGATGACCGCCATGATGGTGGGCAGCAGCACATCCATAATGGCTTCCAGAGCAGAGAAAATCGGTGTCAGGATCGCGGCGCGCTTGTACTCGCCCAGATGTGACACAAGCTTTTTGATCATCTGTTGTAGTCCTCCTGAATTGTTTGTTTATTCCAGACCCGCGCGCAGCTTGTTCAGCAGGCGCAGGAGTTCTGCGTTTTCTTCGTCCGTCAGCAGACCGGCCACGAACTCATCGGTCTGATGCAGGGAGAGCATGGTCTTTTCGTGGATGCGCATTCCCTCCGGTGTCAGGATGAGCCGCTTGAGCCGGGCATCCTGCGGCACGCTCTGGCGCTCGATGTAGCCCTTGCGCTCCATCAGCTGCAGGATGTTCGTGACGGTAGAACGTGTAATGGAAAACTCCCGCTCGATATCACGCTGGTACACGGGTTCCTCCCTGTGCCAGTACAGATAGCTCATAATCCATTCGTGCATCGGAGTCACGCTGTCCACGTTGTTTTCCCGATGGAACTGGTTGATTTTGCGGAAGATCAGGTTGCTCACCCGGCGTATCTGCGCCGGGATGACCTGCGGCGGCTCCCATGGGGGATGGCAGCAGGATTGGTTGGTGGTTTCATCTCGCATATTGGTTTACCCTTTAAATTGTTGGTGAGCAGGATTGTTACCTGTGAAACTGTTTGATGCCGTACAATATGATAGCGCACTATCCGAGGGTTGTCAAGAGGGTTCGATAGAAAAAGCCCCGTGTTTTCACACAGGGCTAAAAATTTGCTTGAAATTACAGCTTCTGAAACGCTTCCCGCACCTCGCCGGAGAAGTACAGCGTACCCAGTGCGCACACGGGGCCGCTGCCTGCAAGGGTAACCGCCCGGGCAACACCGGCTTCGATGGTGGAGGCAGATTCAGCCTTGCCGCCGCGAACGCGGATGTGCTCGGCCAGCGTTTCAGCGGGCATGGCGCGGGGGGTATGGGCCGCCACGGTGACGAACTGTTTTGCCAGCGGCAGCAGCAGCTCCAGCATCTCGTCCACATCCTTGTCAGCCATAATGCTGAGCAGGAACACGAACTTCTGCCCCGGGAAGCGGTCGCGCAGGCTCTGCACGGTGGCCCGCATTCCGTGGGCGTTGTGGCTGCCATCCAGCAGGAAGGCCGGCGCGTGCCGCAGCAGCTCGAACCGGCCGGGCCAGCTCACCTGCTCCAAGCCGGTACGGATGGCGTTGTCCGGGATATTCCAGCCCCGGCCCCGCAGAACCCGCAAGGCTGTAATGGCCGTGGCGGCATTCCGGGGCTGGTAGCTGCCGATGAGGGGCAGACGGATGCCGTTCAGGCCGTCAAAATCAAAGGTGACGGCATCGAGATCTCCACCATCGATGGTCAGCTTGTTGAAATCCACGACAGTCAGCGGGGCGTGCTGCTCCTTTGCAACCCGGGCAATGACAGCGTCGGCTTCGGGCACGCCGCCATAGCTCACCACGGGGCTGCCCGGTTTGATGATGCCGGCTTTGGCCGAAGCGATATCAGCCAGCGTGGGCCCCAGCTCCTTGACATGGTCCATGCCCAGCGCCGTGATGACCGCACACTCGGGTGGGTCGATGACGTTGGTGGAATCCAGCGTGCCGCCCAGGCCAACCTCCAGCACCACGATGTCACACTTTGTCTCGGCAAAGTAGAGCATCCCCAGCGCCGTGATGATCTCAAACTCGGTGGGCACGTCAACCATGGCATCGGCGGCAGGCTTTACCGTTTCCACCAGACGCACCAGCTCGTCGTCGGGGATCTGTTCTCCGTTGACCTGAATGCGCTCGTTGAACCGATTGATGAAGGGTGAGGTATACAGGCCCACCCGATAGCCCGCTGCCCGCAGGCAGGAAGCCAGCATGGCCGCCGTGCTGCCCTTGCCGTTGGTGCCCGCCACATGGACAAATTTCAGCTGCTTGTGGGGGTTCCCCAGTGCGGCCAGCAGGGTGCGGGTACGGGTCAGCCCCGGCTTGTGTCCGGCCCACTGGACAGCGTGAATGTATCGCAGCGCTTCCTCATAGTTCATTGTGCAACGCCTCGAATCGTTTTGTTTTGCAGCAGCAGCCGCACCAGCACGGTGTTCACAGCCGCCAGGATCAGTGCATTGGGAATGCGGGCAGCCAGCACGCTCCACGGATAATTATAAAAGATGTGGAGCGCCAGCGAGTTGATGATGATGGAGCCCACCGTATGGCCGGCCAGCACGCTGATCTGGGTGCGCAGACCCAGCCGGAGGCTGGGCAGGGTGCGCCAGACAAGGCCGGCCGTCAGACCAATGGCACCTGCCCCCAGCGTGATGAGCGGGTTGATGGCGTAACCGGACAGAATGCCGCCGATCATATCGGCCACGGCACCCACGGCAAAGCCCTCCACCGGCCCGAACAGCACGGCGGCCAGCAGGGTAGGCAGACTGCCCAGATTGAACCGGACAAAGCCGGTGGAAATGCTCAGCACCCGGGCAAACACGATGCTCATGGCAATGAGCAGGGCCAGCACGGTGAGCTTACGGACGGAATTTCTGGAATGGTTCATATCAATTGTCCTCCCCGTTTCGGGAACTGCGGGGCGGGCAATACAAAACGCCCTCCCCTGTGACAAACCGCACAAAGGAGGGCGTGATTCAACGTTTCACATCCAGGCAGGGCGCACTGGCCCACGCCTGCACCCAAGTCCATGCAGCAGCGGGATGCAGGCCATGCACCGCGGGTCTTACCTTCGTCCGCAGCACAACTCCCCGTTGATGCGGCACTTAACGCGCATGGTCTTACTCTGTTGATAGAGCTATTATATGCTTTTTCCCGACGGAATTCAACTGTTTTCTTCCTCTACCCATTCCCTGACCTTATCGGGTCGGTTGGTCACGATGCAATCGGGGCCGAGGGGGAGCAGGGAGCGGACGGCATCCTGGGTATCCACGGTCCAGAACGCGGCCTGAATGCCCATGGCATGGAGCTGGTTCACAAGGTCGGGGTTGGAATAGGCGGTGTGGTACTCGCAGCTGACGATGTCCACCGGGAAGTCCAGGCTCTGGATATAGGTGGCCACATCGGCCTGCTCCTCCAGATGGCCGATGACCTGGGCCACCGTCTCACCGGGGAAGTTGGCCCGCAGCATGTAGATCTTATCCGCCACGGTGCGGTAGATGAGGTTGTTTTGCAGATCGATGCAGTTTTCCTCGCTGAAAGGCTCATCCATGCTGTTCACAAGGCCCAGATCCTTCCATATCACCGGCGGGGGCAGCACCATGCTGAGGAAGGCACCATAGGTCAAGGCACCAACTTTCAGCTCAGGCATCAGCTGCTTTGCCTGCCGCAGTTGGGAGTGATGGAAGGAGATGAGGGTCAGCCGGTCGGTGAGCCCGGCGGCACGGATGGCCTCCAGTACCCGGGGTACAAAGTCCGGGTCATCCTCCATGGGGCTTTTCAGTTCCAACTGCACCTGTGTGCCCTCCATGCTGGCGCAGAGCTCCAGAGCTTCCTGCAGGGTGGCGATCTTCTCGCCTGCATAGATGGCATCCTTCCAGCTGCCGAAGTCCAGGCTTTTCAGCTCGCCCATGGTCAGGTCGTAGATCTGGCCGGAAATGTCGGTGTGCATGTCCACCATATAGTCGTGGTGGATGACAAGCTCGTTGTCATAGGTTTTCTGCACATCCATCTCCACGCCGTCCGCACCGATCTCCATCGCCTTGCGGAAAGCGATCAGCGTGTTCTCGGGGGCCATGTAGGATGCACCGCGGTGTGCAATGATTTGGGGTGTCGTCATCTTGTTTTATGATTCCTTTCCTCACAGTTGGCTTATGCCAGATCCTCGCCGTCGGAGGCGATGACCTTCTTGTACCAGTAGAAGCTGTCCTTCCGGCTGCGGGCCAGCGTGCCTTTGCCATCGTTGTCCTTGTCCACATAGATGAAGCCGTACCGCTTCTTCATCTCGCCGGTAGAGGCACTGACCAGGTCAATGGGGCCCCAGGTGGTGTAGCCCAGCAGGGGCAGACCATCCTCGTTGATGGCCTTTTCCATCTGCTCGATGTGGACCCGCAGGTAGTCAATGCGGTAGGTATCGTGGATGGAGCCGTCGGGTTCTACCTTGTCCACTGCGCCCAGACCGTTCTCCACGATGAAGAGGGGCTTCTGGTAGCGGTCATAGAGGGTATTCATGGTGATCCGCAGACCCACAGGGTCGATGGCCCAGCCCCACTCGCTGGCCTTGAGGTAGGGGTTCTTGACGGCATCCATGATGGCGTTGCCGCTGGCCTTTTCCTTCAATTCAGGGTCTACGGTGGTGCAGCGGCTGGAATAGTAGCTGAAGGAGATGAAGTCCACTGTGCCTTCTTTCAGCAATTGCTCGTCCCCCGGCTCCATGTGCAGGGTGACGCCTGCCTGCTCCATCCGCTTCTTGGCCCAGACGGGGTAAGCGCCCCGGGACTGGACATCAATGAAGAAGTAATTGTCGCGGTCAGCCTCGGCGGCGGCCTGCACATCCTCGGGGGCGCAGGTGCGGGGATAGAACTGCCCGGCGGCCAGCATACAGCCGACCATAGCATCGGGCATGATGGTATGTGCCAGCTTGACCGCCTTGGCGCTGGCCACCAGCTCGTGATGAGCGGCCTGATACTTGATCTGGGTCTCGTTTTCACCAGGCTCGAACAGCAGACCAGCACCCATGAAGGGCAGGTGGAGCAGCATGTTGATCTCGTTGAAGGTCAGCCAGTACTTGACCTTGCCCTTGAAGCGGTTGAACAGTACCTCGCAGTAATGGGCATAGGCATCCACCATCCGGCGGTCTTTCCAGCCGCCATACTTTTTAATAAGGGCGATGGGGGTGTCAAAGTGGCAGAGGGTCACCAGCGGCTCGATGCCATACTTGTGGCACTCGTCGAAGAGTTCCTCGTAGAAGCGCAGACCCTCCTCGTTGGGCTGTTCGTCATCGCCGTTGGGCAGGATGCGGGTCCAGGCAATAGACAGGCGATAGCATTTGAAGCCCATCTCGGCAAAGAGCTTGATGTCCTCCTTGAAGTGGTGGTACATGTCGATGGCCTCGTGAGAGGGGTAAAAATGCCGGTCATCACAGTCCAGCATCCTCAGTTTACCCAGCGCCACCGGGAAGCGGTCGGCACCAAAAGGCACCACGTCCACGCTGGACAGGCCGCGCCCGCCCTCGTTGTAAGCGCCCTCGCACTGATTGGCGGCGGTGGCACCGCCCCACAAAAAATCTTTCGGGAATTTGCCCATAGGTCGTTCCTCCTATTATAAAGAATCGGATGCTTCAATGATACCATGTTCTGCGCCGCTGTCAACGGGGAAAGTACGACTTTTATCGTCAATTCGACGAAAAATGAAACTAATTTTTGACACTTTTCACGAAGAAATCCAAAATTGC
Source organism: uncultured Faecalibacterium sp. (assembly GCA_937915335.1). GTDB lineage: Bacteria > Bacillota > Clostridia > Oscillospirales > Ruminococcaceae > Faecalibacterium. Next base: position 5,500 of record CALDLZ010000256.1, on the reverse strand, counting down.
GGACAATTTTCCTTGGAATCTGTTCCTTCCAAACGGACAGTAAGTGTGGTAGACTGAATAGGTAAACGGAAGGCGGCTCACCCTCTCAGTCTCGCTGCGCTCGCCAGCTCCCCCCGAAGGGGGGAGCCAAGAGTGGCGCTGCCTTCAGCAGCAGCTTTTGGTGAAGCTGCCAATGTCTCGCCCTTTGGGAGAGGTGGCATTGCGGAGCAATGACGGAGAGGGAGAGAACGTTGACGAAAGAGTTATCAGGAAAAATGGAGTGTTTGTTATGACTGAATTCAAACCCATCAAGGAAGGCAAAGTCCGCGAGATCTATGACAATGGCGACAGCCTGATCATGGTTGCCACCGACCGCATCTCCGCATTTGATGTGATCCTGAAAAACAAAGTGACCAACAAGGGCAAGGTGCTGACCCAGATGAGCAAGTTCTGGTTTGACTACACCAAGGATGTCCTGCCCAACCACCTCATCAGCGTGGATAACAAGGATATGCCGGAGTTCTTCCAGCAGCCTGAGTTCGAGGGCAAATGCACCCTGTGCCGCAAGCTGACCATGCTGCCCATCGAGTGCATCGTGCGCGGCTACATCACCGGCAGCGGTTGGGCCAGCTACCAGAAGAACGGTACCGTCTGCGGCATCAAGCTGCCCGAGGGCCTGAAGGAATCCGAGAAGCTGCCCGAGCCTATCTACACTCCTTCCACCAAGGCCGAGATCGGCGATCACGACGAGAATATCAGCTTTGAGAAGAGCATCGAGGTGCTGGAAAAGCAGTTCCCCGGCCACGGCGAGGAGTACGCCACCCAGCTGCGGGATTACACCATCGCCCTCTATAAGAAGTGTGCCGAGTATGCTCTGACCCGTGGCATCATCATTGCCGACACCAAGTTTGAGTTCGGTCTGGACGAGAACGGTAAGGTCGTGCTGGGCGACGAGATGCTTACTCCCGATTCCAGCCGTTTCTGGCCGCTGGAGGGCTACGAGGCCGGCCACGGTCAGCCCTCCTTCGATAAGCAGTTTGTCCGCAACTGGCTCAAGGCCAACCCCGACAGCAACTACAACCTGCCCCAGGATGTCATTGACAAGACCATTGCCAAGTACGAGGAAGCTTACGAGCTCCTGACCGGCAAAAAGCTGTAAACACTCTTTCGATTTGGATAGAAAAGGAGCCCTTTCTGGCATTGTCAGAGAGGGCTCCCTTTTGCTGCCGTAAAAAAATCCCCCGCCCTGCGAACAGACAGGACGAGGGGAAGCTAAGGGTTGGCGGTTTTACAGGATGCGTACCCGGATGACAGCGGGGATAGCGGCCAGCTTTTCGGCCAGCTTGCCGTCCACGGCACCGGTGGCATCCAACATGGTGTAAGCCATGTTCTTCTTGCTCTTGTTCACCATGTTTTCGATGTTCAGGCCCGCTTCGGTAGTCAGGGCGGTGATCTGGCTGATCATACCGGGCTCGTTCTTGTGGATGATGCAGATGCGTTTGCCGCCTGCACGGGGCTGGTGCACCTCGGGCATGTTTACCGAGTGGGTGATATTGCCGTTCTTGAGGTAATCGCTGATCTCCTGCGCGGCCATCACGGCACAGTTGTCCTCAGCCTCCGGGGTGGAAGCGCCCAGATGCGGGGTGCAGACGATGCCGGGCTTGCCCAGAATGGCCTCGGTGGGGAAGTCGGTCATGTAGCCGGAGACCTTGCCGGTCTCCATGGCTTCCAGCAGGGCATCGGTGTTTACCAGCTCGCCGCGGGCATAGTTCAGGATCTTCACGCCATCCTTGCACAGCGCCAGGGTCTGGGCATTGATGGTATCCTTGGTGGTGGGCAGGTAAGGAACATGGATGGTGATATAATCGCAGAGCGGCAGCATGTCGTTCAGGTTCACGCAGTGGTGCACCTGGCTGGACAGATTCCAGGCCGCGTCGATGGAGATATAGGGGTCGTAGCCGTAGACCTCCATGCCCAGTTCAATGGCACAGTTGGCGACCCGGGAGCCGATGGCACCCAGACCGATGACACCCAGCGTCTTGCCCTTGATTTCGTTGCCGACAAATTTTTTCTTGCCCTTTTCCACGGTCTTGGCCATGGCGGGGTCACCGGTCAGATTCTGGCACCACTGGGCGGCGGCGGCTACATTGCGGCTGCCCGCGATCAACATACCGACCACCAGCTCCGCCACAGCGTTTGCGTTGGCACCGGGCGTGTTGAACACCACGATGCCCTGCTCCGAACAGCGATCCAGCGGGATATTGTTCACACCGGCACCGGCACGGGCGATGGCCAGCAGATTATCGTTGAAGGTGGTATTCAGCAGGTCGGCACTGCGCACCAGAATGCCATCGGGGGTGTCGGTATCCACCGATACGTCAAACAGATTTTTGTTCAGCTTTGCCAGGCCTACCGGGCTGATGGCATTCAGGGTCTTTATCGTAAACATGGCTGTTCTCCTTTATAAGTAGTGTGCACTTGAGAGGTTCAGGCATTTGCCTTGCGGAACTTCTCCATGAAGTCCACCAGCTTCTCCACGCCTTCGGTGGGCATTGCGTTATAAATGGAAGCGCGCATACCACCTACCAGACGGTGACCCTTCAAATTCACGAACCCGGCTTCGGCGGCCTCGGCGCAGAACTTTTTGTCCATGTCGGGGTCGGGGCTGGTAAAGGTGACGTTCATCGTGCTGCGGTAACGGTGCTCGACGGGATTGTTGAAGAAGTTCTGACCGTCCAGATAATCATACAGCACCTTGGCCTTGGCCTCGTTGATCTTCTGCATGTTTTCCAGGCCGCCGATGTCGTTTTCCAGATACTTGAGCACCAGACCGGTCATGTAGATGCACCAGCAGGGCGGCGTATTGTACATGCTGTCCTTGGCCAGCAGGGTGGTGTAGTTCATCATGGTGGGCACGGTATCGGCGGCGTGGCCCAGCAGATCATCCCGCACAATGGCAATAGCCATGCCGGCAGGGGCAACATTCTTCTGCACGCCAAAGTAGATGCAGCCGTACTTGTTCACGTCCACGGGCTTGGAGAGGATCATCGAGCTCATGTCCGCCACCAGCGGGACACCCTCGACCTGGGGCACCTCGACATACTGGGTACCGAAGATGGTGTTATTCTGGCAGATGTGGATGTAGCTTGCGTCCTTGTTGTAATCGATGGCGTTGACATCGGGAATGTAGGTGAAGTTCCTGTCCTTGCTGGAAGCGACGATCTTTGCCTCGCCGAACTTGGCGGCTTCCTTGGCGGCCAGATTGGAGAAGTTGCCGGTAACGATGTAATCAGCCTTGCCGGTCGTCATAAAATTCAGGGGCACCATGGCGAACTGCTGGGTGGCACCGCCCTGGAAGAAGCCGACCTTGTAGTTGTCGGGAATGTTCATCACCCGGCGCAGGGTGGCTTCGGTTTCGGTGATGATGGCATCGAACCACTTGCTGCGGTGGCTCATCTCCATTACGCTCTGGCCGGAATCGCCGTACTCGAGCAGCTCTGCCTGTGCCTGTTTCAGCACCTTTTCGGGTAGCATGCTGGGGCCTGCGCTGAAGTTGTATACTCGTGCCATGATGAACTCTCCCTTTCCTATCCGTACCGCCGCTCTCATCAGCGGCGTGTGTGTGTTTGATTTGTCCGTAGTATACCGGTTTCAGGGGTGCAAAAACAAGAGCATCTTTGCACAAAGATGGGGCTTTCTGCCAGCGCTGGCCGCACAAATCACACAACTGTGTGCCGGACGAGAACAAAAAATAAGACAAACGTAAAAGTATGCTATTCCAACCGCATGAACGCTCACTTTTGACGCTTGCTGTTTTGTGTGGGATATGGTATAATCCAAGCATATTAAGACAAATGTAAAAGCAAAAAATGGAGGTGAACCCGATGTATGGACTGCCAAACCATCTGAAACCGCTCTCGTCTGCCGAGGAGCAGGTGCTGCTGGCGCTCTGGGGCTGCCGCACCCCTGCCACCCGGCGGGATATCAGCGATCAGCTGACCGCCACCGGCTGGGCCCCGGCCACGGTGTTGAACTTTTTGTACCGGCTGGAGGTAAAAGGCTGGGTGAAGGGCGGCAAGGCGGGAAGTCAGAACACCTACACCCCCACCGTCACCCGCCGTGCCTACTGCGTGGCGGTTATGCGCCAGCGGATGGATACCCTGTTTGGCGGCAGCCTGCCCGAAGCTGTCCGTGCGCTTGCCAGCGAGAGCGGCGCGTCCCAGAGCCAGCTGGAACAGGCCATCCGCATTCTGGAGGAAAAGCACCAGGAGGCAGAAGAATATGATTTGTATGATCCGTATGGGTAGAGGAGAAACAAGATGACACCTAAGAAATTTAGTATAGTTATTATTACCACAATTCTTTTATACGGACTTTCCTACAAATTATTTGGTACAATTTTATATGGACCAAACCCGATTATTAAATTTTTGATTGTTATTTTCACTGCTTGGTCTGCTATTGGAGCAATTTGTCTTGTAGTAGAATTTATTATTAGAGGTTGTTTTGAGAAACAATATCATCTAAAGCTCCAAACATGGGAAATTTGGATTCATGTTCGGCCGAAAAAGATAGTACAAGCTCAATATCAGTTGAGGTATCCTTATTGGCAGTATAGCAAACGGGATGGAACTGCTGATTTGAGACATCATCAGAATTTGATTATATGGCAAAATTCTGTACTTGCAGTAGATAAATACTTAGTGACCTCAAAGAGGCCTTATCATATTCTTTCGATTGTTAAGGAACTTAGATTCAATGGTGTTTATATACAACCTTGTAAAGAGGAACAAGACAAATATGATAGAGTAAAAACGCAAAAATTGATTTTTGCGAATAGTCATTCGATTCAAGACATCGTAAAACAATTCTCTGAAAGGCCAACAGAATTTGAAACATTCTGTGCAGAGCTATTTCAGAAGATGGGATACAAAGCAACTACTACACCACCAACAAATGATGGCGGATACGATATTTGGTTAGAGCGAGATGGAAAGACCACAATAGTTGAGTGTAAATGTTATAGCGAAACGCATAGTGTTGGGCGACCAACAATCCAAAAACTGGTTGGAGCAAATAATGTAAAAGGCGCTAATACTATGCTTTTTATAACAACGAGTGATTTCTCTTCTGGTGCTGTCAATTATGCACAGGAAGCTGGAGTAGAACTGATCAATGGTTCACATTTACTCGTTTTGTTAAAGCAGTATGGTATGGCTGATAAAGAGAAAACAATAATCCAGCAATCTGAATGGCAAATGACAATGGAAGATATGGAGCTGTATGTTCCGGCAGATATTTATGCAAAATATTTTCTATGATAATCAAGTTTGTAGAAAAACTCTATTATGAAAACGAAAAAGCTCCCGGAACGGGAGCTTTTTCGTTGCATTCTGTCAGAAGATATGCTAAAATTAAACATGAAAAGGTACTGCACATAACGGCAGGCGGGATGCCCACACTTCCGGAAGGAGGTGAGAGCGATGCCAATTACTTTGACGTTCCATATTTTTGGACTGGT
>CALDLZ010000255.1 GCA_937915335.1 uncultured Faecalibacterium sp. | reverse complement strand
TCGCTTGGGCCATGCAACAGTAAACCCCGGTAAAATAAATACCCTTGGGACATGAGCCGCTCGGCTCTGTTCCTCGTTATGGCGGTCGCTTCAGGCGGCTATTTTTTATGCCTTTTTGGAGGTGATAACACTTGAGGCGAATGAAGAAATATACACCGACGAAGTTCAAAGCGAAGGACTCCGTCTACGATAAGGCACGGGCCGACTACGCTGTCTCGTTCATCGGGTGCCTCTGTCACACCAAAGGCACATGGGCCGGGAAGCCCTTCACGCTGATCGACTGGCAGGAGCAGATCATCCGGGACATCTTCGGCATCATCAAGCCCAACGGATACCGGCAGTTCAACACCGCCTACATTGAGATACCCAAGAAGATGGGCAAATCGGAGCTTGCGGCTGCTGTCGCGCTCCTGCTCACATGCGGTGACGGTGAGGAACGTGCGGAGGTCTACGGCTGCGCTGCGGATAGGCAGCAAGCCTCGATTGTTTTTGAGGTCGCAGCCGATATGGTCCGAATGTGTCCGGCCCTCAACCGCAGAGTCAAAATCCTGACGGCCACAAAGCGGATCGTTTACCTGCCGACGAACAGCTTTTATCAGGTGCTTTCGGCGGAGGCCTACTCGAAGCACGGCTTCAACATCCACGGCGTGGTGTTCGACGAGCTGCACACCCAGCCCAACCGGAAGCTCTTTGATGTTATGACCAAGGGCTCCGGCGATGCTCGTATGCAGCCGCTTTACTTCCTTATAACCACAGCCGGTACGGACACCAAATCCATCTGCTACGAAACGCACCAGAAAGCGAAGGACATCATCGAAGGCCGCAAGATTGACCCGACCTTTTACCCGGTCATCTACGGTGCCGATGAAAATGACGACTGGACGGACCCGAAGGTCTGGAAGAAAGCGAATCCCTCGCTCGGTATCACGGTCGGCATCGACAAGGTTCGGGCGGCTTGTGAGTCGGCAAAGCAGAACCCTGCCGAGGAGAACTCCTTTCGGCAGCTCCGGCTTAACCAGTGGGTCAAGCAAGCTGTGCGATGGATGCCGATGGAGAAATGGGATCGCTGTGCTTTTGCCACCAGCGAAGACGATCTCGAAGGCCGAGTCTGCTACGGCGGTCTGGACCTCTCGTCCACCACGGATATTACAGCCTTCGTGCTGGTCTTTCCTCCGCTGGACGAAGACGACAAGTTTGTGATCCTGCCGTACTTCTGGATACCAGAAGAAAACATGGGCCAGAGAGTCAACCGGGATCACGTCCCTTACGATGTGTGGGAACGCCAAGGTTTCCTGCAAACTACTGAAGGTAACGTGGTCCATTACGGCTATATCGAAAAATTCATCGAGCAGCTGGGCGAACGCTTCAACATTCGTGAGATCGCCTTTGACCGCTGGGGAGCCGTGCAGATGGTCCAGAACCTTGAGGGCATGGGCTTCACGGTCGTTCCCTTCGGACAGGGCTTCAAGGACATGAGTCCTCCGACCAAAGAGCTGATGAAGCTGGTCTTGGAGGAACGCATCGCCCACGGCGGCCATCCGGTGCTCCGCTGGATGATGGACAACATCTATGTGCGGACCGATCCTGCCGGTAACATCAAGCCAGACAAGGAAAAGTCTACAGAGAAAATCGACGGTGCCGTGGCAACTGTCATGGCACTGGATAGAGCCATCCGCTGCGGCAATGATAGGGCCGAGTCTGTTTATGACAGCCGAGGTCTTGTTTTCATCTGATTTGCATACTTGACTGCGTTTCTGATCAAAATGAAATAAGGCGCTCGATACCGACTCGTTATTTCAAGTTAACTTGACAAGTTGAAATAATGGTGCTATAATACAGTCAGTATTTCACTTACAGGAGAGGAGCACAAGACAAATGAATAATCGCGCCGGTCATTTGAAAACAAACTTGTCCGGGGAGATGGCATATCAGTCATTCGTTCCTAACCCACTGCCGCCGATGCCTCCCATCGAAATGACAGATGATATGCTTGAGCCTCTTATCAAGGCAAACTCGCAGCTTGCTGTTTTGGAAAGCATAGCAACTCGCATCCCTAATGTTGACCTATTCGTATCCATGTATGTACGAAAAGAAGCGCTTATGTCCTCGCAGATCGAGGGCACCCAAGCAACGCTTGAGGATGTCCTTGATCCGATGATTGAAGGCAATACAAACCGCAATGTCGCAGATGTTGTAAATTACATCAAAGCGACCGAATTTGCTATCAAGAGATTGAAAGAGCTTCCGCTTTGCAATCGCTTAATCAAGGAAACCCATGCTGTTCTTATGGAGGGTGTCAGGGGGCAGGAAAAGAATCCGGGAGAATTCCGATATTCTCAGAACTGGATTGGTGGTCAAGGCAGTACACTGCGGAACGCAAGATACATCCCTCCGTCTCCCGATGATATGACGGAAGCCATGTCCGACTTAGAAAAGTATATCAACGCCGATGACAAAATGGATGCTTTGATCCGTGCTGCGCTGATTCACTATCAGTTTGAAACTATCCACCCGTTTTTAGACGGCAACGGCCGTGTAGGACGCCTGCTTATCACCTTGTTTCTGATGGAGAAAAAGGTTCTCACCACGCCGGCGTTGTATATTTCATACTTTTTGAAAAAGAACCGTGTTGAATACTATGACCGCATGACAGAAGTGCGAAACAAAGGAAACTATGAGCAATGGGTGAAATTTTTTCTTCAGGCACTTATGGAATCAGCGGAGGACGCAACATCAACCATAGATGAACTGACTGCCCTGCATGATAAAAATGTCGCCGTTATTGCCGAAATGGGACGAGCCGCAAAAAATGCTATGCTGCTATTTGATTATCTGGAAAAGAATCCGATTATCGAAATCGGCAAAACTGCTGAATCTTTGGGTATCACCTTCAATACCGCTTCCGGTGCAGTGAAGCGGCTTACCGATGCAGGAATTTTGAAGCAGACCACAAGTGTCAACAGAAACAGAACTTTCGCTTACGAGGACTATCTTGCTATTCTGCGTAAAGGCACTTGATATATCTGCGAGTGATTCGTGCTTTTGAGTTTATGGCGGTCGCATATTCTCAAACTTAGTATCACAAAAATCCCATTATAAGCATCTGTCTACGGACAGGTGCTTTTCTTTTGCCCATTTTTGTAAGGAGAGTGATTTAGATGGGTATCTTTTCAGGACTGTTCAAATCCAGAGACAAGCCTCAAAACCGCACGATGGGAAGTAACTACGCCTTTTTCTTCGGCGGCACGACCTCCGGCAAAGCTGTGACGGAGCGATCCGCCATGCAGATGACCGCCGTGTATTCCTGCGTTCGTATCCTTTCGGAGGCGGTTGCGGGACTGCCGCTGCACCTATATAAATACACGGACAGCGGCGGCAAAACAATGGCACTTGACCATCCGCTTTACCACTTGCTCCACGATGAGCCGAACCCAGAGATGAGTTCTTTCGTATTCCGGGAAACCCTCATGACGCACTTGCTCCTCTGGGGCAACGCCTACGCACAGATCATCCGCAACGGCAAAAATGAGATCGTGGCGTTGTATCCCTTGATGCCGAACAAGATGTCGGTGGACAGAGATGAAAACGGGCGGCTGTACTACACCTATTACCGAGGTACGGACGAAGCTATAAAAAATAAGGAATTCGCCGTAACGCTTCAGCCTTCGGATGTTCTTCACATCCCCGGTTTGGGCTTTGACGGTCTGGTAGGCTACAGTCCCATCGCCTGTGAGGAGTACGGTGCAAAGTTCTTCGCCAACGGTGCCGCTCCGGGCGGTGTGCTGGAACACCCCGGCACGATCA
>CALDLZ010000254.1 GCA_937915335.1 uncultured Faecalibacterium sp. | reverse complement strand
CCGGTTCAAACAGGGCATCCAGCCGTTCCACGGTATCCTCCAGCTTCATGCAGACCTGCGCCCAGCGCACGTCTGTCGCCTCCCGGGCGGGCACATCATACCGGGCAAGGTAGTCCCCTACCCTTGCTTCGATGATCTGTCCACCGCATTGGGTGGGCTGCAAAAAATAGGATACCTGCCCCTCCTTGGTGATCTCCTGCGCCAGCGGATAGAGGGCGCAGACCAATGGCTCGGCATCGTGGATAGCGCAGTGATTTTCGGTGAGGAAGGGGCAGTTGTTGTGCTCCTCCTTGAGCGGGGCCAGCCGCAGCACCGGCAAACGGCTGACCTGCCCGATGCTCCCCCGGCAGAAAGCCCTGGCCACCGTGCGGGGCGGCAGGCGCAGGCGGGCCGCAATGCGCCACAGGTCAAACCCTGACAGCACGATATCCTCCCGCCCCCGGCAGCAGTTGCCGCAGCCTGCACAGGCAAAGGAAAAGCCCTCGTTCCGGGCAAACAGCGGAGTGGTGCGGGTAAAGTCGGTGCGGCCGCAGAGATCGACCTGTGAATCCTTGAGCATGGTGGTTTCTCCTGTTCTGGTTGGTTTTGCTCCATTGTACCACAAAGCCGCCCATAGAAAAAGGGAGCCTTTCCGCTCCCCTTTGTACGGCTCAGAATGCCCGGCTCACCCGGCGGTAAACCTTTACCGCGTCGTCGATGTGGTAAGGCTCGGTGCTGTGGTTTCCCTGTGCCCCCGCCGTTACCAGAATGTACTCCTGCCCTTTCACCCGGGCCAGGCCGGCAAGGCAGAGACCGGCCTGGCTGGTGTACCCGGTCTTGCCGCCCAAGATTTCTCCGTTGTGCAGTTCGGTGCCGGTCAGCTGGCTGAACAGGGTGCTCTCCACCGTGAACCCCTGGGGGTGAAGATCGGTAGCCGGGACAGTGTACCGCGCCGTGGTGAACAGTTGGCGGAAGGTCTCGTTCTGCAAAGCGGCCTGTTCCAGCCGGGCGATGTCCCGCACGGTGGAAACATGGTCGGGGTCATTCAGGCCGGTGGGGTTGCAGAAGTGGGTGGCCGTCATGCCCAGTTCCGCTGCTTTCCGGTTCATTAAAGCTACAAAGGCCTCCTCGCTGCCGCTCACCTCCCGGGCCAGAACAGTAAAAGCAGGAACAGCAGGCCCAGCAGCAGAAAGAGCCTGTTCATCCGTCTGCGCCGGTTTTTCCGGCGGCGGTGAGCCGATTTCATGTTCAAATCGCATCCTTTTCCAAAGTAAAAAGCGCTTTCACCCCCTAATACGAGATGAAAGCGCTTAATTCTGCAAAAAGTGGGGCCGCCCCACAAAAATCTGCGCGGCGGCCCCAAGGGATCTGAAATATTACAGACTCAGATCAATGCTGTGCCTTGTAGAACAAGCTCCGACGCTTACGCTCCAGCAGATAACCCACCGCCAGCAGAACGCCGCCTGCACGCACCAGGGCATCTGCCACCCAGCCGGTGGTACCGGTCTGGATCATCTTGCCGCTGTCAGGCCGCGCGTCCTGTACTGGCGGGTTCACCGGTGCTTCCGGGGCAGGCGGGGTCTTGACGGCCGTCTGCTCCACGGTGGGTGTTGTGGGCCGTGCATCCTGCACCGGCGGGTTCACGGGGTTATCCGGAGCCGGCGGCGTGGGAGTATCCGGCGTGCCGGGAACCACAGGCTCTTCCGGCGTGGTGGGGATGACCGGGTCGTTCACTTCACGCAGGGCACCATAGATGGTCACGGTGTACGCGTCCGAGGATTTTCCGGTGATATTGTCGCCAACCACCGCCACGCTGGAATCCGGGCCGAACGCATCCAGAACGCCGTCAGCAGAGGTGCTCTCCGGGTTGTTCTTGCTCTCGTATCCCCAGACAATGGTATACTTCTTTCCTTCAAACTCGTACTCGGTGCCGTAGACCCTATCGTAGGCACTGGGCACGCCGTCCTCCTGGTGCTCGTAGTTGCCCCAGATGAGCTTGGTGCTGCCGTTTTCGTCGGTCGTCTTGGTAAAGTTCAGGCTCTGACCGTTTACGACCATATCCCGCAGAATGACGACCTGGTCACCATTGCTCTTGTAGGCCGTGTCGAAGTGATACCCGGCCTGTTTGAGTTCTGCCAGCACCTTGCCGATGATCTCCGGGTCATGGGTGCCGTCCACATCCAGCATATATTCCAGTGCGGCGGCGGGCACCCAAACGGAAAGGTACTGCTTTCCGGTCTCCTTGTTCAGGTCTGAGAGATAGGTGTAGGTGCTGCCCTTATAAGAAAGCGCCCCGAAGTTCGCGTGGGTGCTGTCCTTGGTCAGCAGGAAATTGGTCAGGATGTCGCCCTGCTCATTCACCGGCCACAGGGTGTTGTCGGCACTGTAATCATAGGTCAGCGTGCCGCCGGTGACGATGAGGTTCTGGCCCACGGTATCCGCATAGGTATGCTTTCCTGCCGCATGTGCCGCCTTGTCTGTACAGGCATCCTTCCGGGTGCGGCGGATGATCGACGCGGCTTCCACATGGGAATTGTTTTTGATCCGAATCGTGCTGTTGTCACCGTAAGCATACAACCCTGCCTGATTGTATTTTCCCCGTACCAGAACCGTGCCGTTGTCAACGATCAGTTTGGCATCCTTGCCCAGACCAATCGCCGTATAAGAATTATCCAGGTCAAAAATCAGCTGGCCGTTGTCATCCACCAGAATTTCATGCCCGCGGGAGGATGTTGCCTGGAGACCCCAGTTATCCTGCGTGCCGCCGGTCAGATGATACCTGCTGTTCCCAGTCACATGCAGCTTCAGACCTTTGCCATCACTGCCGCCCAGGAAATACATTGCCTGATGGGTGTTCTTGGAGGTCACAACGCTGTTGTTTGCGATCTCAACCTTCTGGAAACCTGCATAAATTCCACGGTTTGCGTCGATGTCCAGTTTGCTGTTGTCCACTGTCAGCTCACCGGTACCGCCGTGCTCGTTATAAATGCCCCAGGTTCCCGCATCCGGGTTTTCAGAATCAACTTTGATTTCTGCCTTTGTGCCATTTTCAAAGGTAATGTTGCTGTCACCGTGGGTGGCAATGCCATAGCCTGCGGCATCCTTCGTTTCCGGGGTAATGTCAATGTTGACCTCTGCATGATCAAACGTGATATCCCCGGCAGATTTGAGCTCGTTTCCTTCTTTATCTTTTCCGGCGCCTTCATAGTCAATGCCAAAGCCACTGCCAGTGATATTCAAGGTGCTGTCCTTCACGGTCAGACTTGCGTCCGAGCCCTGGTGGCCATAGATGCCCGTTGTGACATCCTTAACATTCAGGGTGCTGTCTTCCGTAACATGGATGTCATCCCAGCTTGCAATACCGATGCCGGTATGATTCGGGGCGCTTGCATTATCCTCAACACCATCCACAGTCAGGGTGGAACCACCAGAGATGGTCAGATCACCATGCTGGGTCACACCACGGCCAGCCTGCGTGGAACCAGAGGTTTTCGTGTTCTCAATGGTCACGTCCGCACCGTCTGTGATCTCCACATCCGAGCCTTCCGCCATCACCAAGCCGCCCGTGGTATCACGGATCGTCAAAGAACCGCCTTCTTCGGTCTTGCTGTCAGTCACACCGCCGCTGATGGTCAGCTTCGTTTCCGCGCCCGCACTGGCATCCGAACTGTCGCTTGCACCTTCACCGCCCACACGGATGCCCTCAATATTGACGTTCTCCTTGGAGATGTCCTGCTCGCCACCCTTGGTCACAGTATCGATGGCTCCGGAACCGTCAATGATATTATCCCCTTTCAGGGCGATATCCACATCAGAATGATCCCGTGCATTGATCCCTGCCGTGGCGTTCTCCGTTAGGTTGATCGTTGTATCATCCAGCGTCAGATCCAGCTTGGTGTCCTTGTGCTCGTCCTCACCTTCCAGATTTGCACCCACGTCAATGCCATTGCCGCCGGTGGTCAGGGTGGAGTCCTTGACGGTCAGGTCAACATCCGCACCCTCGCCGATCGTAATCGTAGATTCCCCCGTGCCGCTAGTATCCGCATTCACACCATCGACCACGATGGTCACATCTTTGACATCCTCATTGACGGTAATCGTGTTGCCGGGTTCGATCTCAGTTGATGTGTCTTTGTTCTCCGTTGAATCATTTATGCTGTCGGAAGGTTCCGCTGTTGGATTGACTTCTTCGGGACCTCTGCCATCCTTAACGTAAATCGTTCCATCGCCAGTTTCTTTTTCGTCATCGCTGACGTAGGTATGTTCCCCATCTCCCTGATAACTAAATGCACCCTTCGCATCTTTGTCAACGGTCACATCACCATTGTCCAGATAATACGTCACCGCAGAGGCGCTGGGGCCGGCCGCGCTCACCGCGACGGCGGTTGCCAGCGACATGGCCGCCACTCTGAATTTCTTATTCGTCATTTGTCCTGCTCCTTTCCAAATCACGTTCACATGACAGAAAAGTAATGGCCAAACAGCAAGCCGCATCCTTGTCAGCTGTTTTTTCTAAGAGCGCATT
>CALDLZ010000253.1 GCA_937915335.1 uncultured Faecalibacterium sp. | reverse complement strand
GTTTTGCGCCAGATAATACCCAGTAGGATATGACGCACAGCATCATATCACTGGGCAAGGGTTTCACCCTTGACCCTTGCAAAGGGCTGCGCTCTCTGCACTCTTGCTCCGGACGAGCTGCCCTGAAGGACATCTCGCCCGGCTTCAATATGTATCGAGAACTGACACATTCGTCCGTTCTCTTGATTGCAGATCAGCGCACGGGTCTGCTTAATATGTTAATGTCTCCCATATCTTTGCCCTCGGCTCCCTAGGAGTGGGGAATCGTCCGGCGGCGGGCTTGCACCGCACCATTGGCATTTCAGCCACCCCGCCTTCGTTATGGCCGGGCTGCGAATTACAGAAGTACCTTTTGCGAAGTACCGGACGATTGAACTATTCTGTTTTCAAGGAGCCGATTTTTATAGAAATTCTTCGGAATTTAGGGCTTCCGAAAAATCATCTCTCTAATTGGTAGGCATCGAAACAGGTCAAAATATAACCTGAAAAAGAAATTTGTTAAAAAGTTCTTGAAAAATATAGTTGAAGTGATTGCCGAGTTAAAATATCGTTGGTTGGTCGAGTGGCCATTGAAAACCGGCAATTCGCCACGACGGAAGTATTCAATGCTGAAGCAGCCTTGAAAAAGATACTCTCACTTGGTAGGCATTGAGAAAAGCCATTCGACACCCATTGACGACTCTTTGTAATAAAGTTGTCATAAGTAACCACTTCGAAAAAGTCCTCTCAATAGGTAGCCGACGAGAAAGGCCAAAATATAGCCATCCTTTCAAAAATTAACAAAAAAGTCACAAACGACAAAAAAACGCCACATAACAGCCTGAACCTGACCATCCCTTCCAGGATGGTCAGGTTCGGGTTTGCTATGTAGCGATGAGAAAGTTAAAACCTTAGATATCAAATTGTTGGAGTACACTACCGCAAAAATTGAACCGTATAACGGTTGCATGACCATCATACGGTTCAAAAAACGGTCTTATGGCCGCATTCGTTTCACAGAACGTTAGTGCGAATAACAAAACGTGCAAAGTAGTCCACGTTCCCCCGCATCGGCCTTGTGTTACCCTGCTGCTTCGGGGACAAACACATCTATGACTTCCATGCACCACTTCAGTTCCCGGGCAAATTTTTCTTTCAGGGCATCGTCGCTGCCCTTGCCCTTGAAAAAGCCCTTGTTGTTTTCTACGGCAAAATACAGGGTGCCGTCCCGGTGCAGACTGGCGCTGAAATCTCCCTCTGCGCTCCCAGCCAATGTCAGCAGTTTCCGGCGCTTTTCATCGGTTAGGAACTTTTTCAGCACCGTGTCGTCGTCCGAGATCAGCTTGAACTGCTGCTCGAAGCAGTCAGCCGGATCCTGCACGGATGCGCTGCGGACCAGCTTTCCCAGTCCGCTCCGGGGCACAAAGGTCAAACTCACCGGTACCGATGTGCCAAAGCGGCAGATGACCCATTTCCCGGCATAGACCGTATCATAGGACGGCGCATTGACTGCGGTGGGGTCATTCGGGTCTGTATAGCTGACATCCCGGTCCAGTTCGATGCTGCATAGTTCCACCTCGTAACCCCGGTATTTCGCCCGGACATGCTCGCCGCCGGTCATGCGGTCATATTGGGGCAGTGGAAGTCCCGATTTTTCAAAGCCAACAATCCGACTGTTAGGTGTGAACTGCACCTGCTGAAACACCGCGTCCAGCACCTCCGGCACGATCCGGCGGTCCACATCCTGCCGAGCCGCTTCCTTCCGGCTGCTGCGCAGCCACTCTGCCAAAAACAGCACCACCGCCACAAGGATCAGTCCATACTGCATAGTGTTCTCCTTTTCTCTGCCCGGTTCAGCCGCAGATATCGAAGTATAGGCTGGCATAGGGATTCAGCGGCGGGGGGAGATCCATGATATTGCCTTCAGGGCTGACATTTTCCAGATTGTCCAGTGCCATGGCATCGGTATAATTATCCGGCTGTGCCTGTGCAGCGAACACCAGCCCGTCGTAATCCTCGGGTAGATAGACCACATAGCTCTTGGTAAAAATCTTGTCATCGCTGCTGCTGCTCATGTTCCAGTCGGTGGAGAAGAAGAACTCGATGTCATAGGCCTTATCATTCCGATACACCGTATGATAATAGTGGTTGTCACCCCGGTTCGTATCCCCTCTGGCTGTGGAGGCTGTGAGCCAGGTGCCGGAATAAGCATCATAAAGTTCGCTGGAAATGTAGGTTTCGTAGGTCTGTCCAAAGTAGGGAATAGACGAGTCCGGGATATAGCAGACGGCATCAAACTGAATTTCCCGGAGGCCGTCGTGGGTCGTGTCGTTGTACTTTGTCACCTGCCAGTAACATTCATCGGTGTTGTAGCCGGTGCCCTTGCCGGTAAAGCTGCTCACACCGTTATCCAAGCGGATGGGGTCGGCTGAATCCACAGCAGCGTTGATTTCTAGCCCATTTTTCTCAAAACAGGATGCCTGCGTGACAATGGCATCCACGGGATGCAGTGCATCCGAAGAACCTTCCTCCAACAGGTCACCGCTGACGGAAAGGTCAAGCCGCATCTGTGGGTTGTCATCGTCGAAATAGAGATTCATACCGTATTCGTCCGCATCCACTGTTCCAGTGTAAATGGTTTCGTCCTCGGAGTTGACAAATTCAAAAGTGCTGTCCTCATAGACACGGAGCCAGAGGTCGATGCCATAATAGCCCCATAGGCCCACATAGTCGTTGAGGTAGTCATAGCCGTCCATGGCGCTGACCTCCTCTACAGAGGAAGCTGTACTGACAGCAGCTGTAACACTGCTGGCTGGGGTGCTGCTACAGCCAGTGCATAGGATACCGCCTGCCAGCAGAAGACTGGCAAAGGGCAGCAGATAGGTCTTGTTTTTCATAATCCTTTCCTCCCGATTTTCAAGGCTTCTGCTCCGCTGCCCAGACAAACAGCAGAGTCAGCGCGATGTAGCCTCCGCTGAGCAGAGCCAGCACAGCGCACACAGCCCGGCAGGCTCGGTGCGGCCCCGGCTTTTTGGACCAGAGCCGGGGCGCGGCACACAGCCCGGTCAGCGCCAGCAGAAGCAGCAGAACAGACATTTTCAGTGTCATAGCATGTTTCCTCAGTCAACGAGTTCCAGATGATCGCAGACGTTATAGAACACATCCTGCATCTCATCTGCTTCGTCCGCAATGGTACCGAAGGCATAGAGATATGTGTAAGCGTCGGTGTCCACGGTGTAGACCATCCACTCCCGCTGATCTTCTCCGGAGCCGGTGGTATACCAAACGATGTAGACCGGGTAAGAAAGCTCTGCGGTGTAGTCTTCGTCCTGGAAGCAGGTTACATCATAGGGTTCGCCTTCGCCCGTATCCAGCGCGGCGAACTGCGCGGCATACTCGGCGTATTCCTCCACATTTTCGTCGCTCCGCAGGGACTGGAATGCCATATCCACCACCAGCACCGAACCGTCCTGGGTCATATCCTCATAGGTGTAGGTGCCATCATCGTAGTTCTCGTTCATCAGGTTTTCCATGCTGGTAAAGGGAAGACCGCCGCCCACCAAAACCGGGATGCTCACCACGTCCGAAGAGGCGGGGATCAGGTCGCCCCGGCCATCCTCCGGCGGGATGACTTCGTAGGCCCCGGCCTTGTCAGAGTCCGAAGCCTCGCCTGCGGCCTCGGAGCTGCCGCATCCGGTCAGGGAAAACATCAGCAAGGCGGCAAGTAAAAGTGCAATACGTTTCATTTTGGTTCCTCCTGTTTCAGAAAAGCTCCGTATTCTGCGCCACGGCTTCCATCAGATCCTTCATCATGTCAACCGAGTCCTGAAAGCTGCGGCGGTATTCATCGATGATCTTCGGGTCGATGTCTTTGGAGACCGCCATGATCTTCTGGTCGGTGTCAAAGGCGGCAAACATCAGATCTCCCCGGAAGCTCATCCGCAGCGCCCGGGCGTCCACAGCCCTCTGCAGCTGCTGCTTCCAGCTTTCCGGTGCCAGAGCAAACTCACTGGGCAGCCCAAAGGGCTCCGAGGCCATCGGCCTGCGCATCCGGCACACCAGAAACAACCCCTTGAAGATCGTTTTGGAGCAGGTGCGGGTGTTGTGGGGGTCGTCAGGCATGGGGTCGCGCACCTCCCAGACGTGGATGAGGGAAGCGTTGTGCATGGCAAAGGGAATGCCCTGATAGCTGCCCTCGTAGCTGCCGTGGGCACTGGCAGATTCCCAT